>JAGTJU010000003.1:600000-821075 GCA_022184915.1 Myxococcales bacterium
CAAGACCTTCTGCTACCAGCTGAGCGACGAGGATCGTTTTCGGCTTTACGACAGCATCCGGGCCACGCTCGTACATGCCATCAATCACATCGCGCAGGTGGGGCCGGACGTGTCGGAGAAGCTCCGGGACTTTTTGAAGGTGCGCGGACGTTCCGGACAGCCCTGCGAGGTGTGCGGGACCACGCTTCGGTCGGTGCGGGTGGGCCCGGCAGACGCCGACTTCTGCCCACGCTGCCAGCCGGCCCGGCGCGCGCTGTTCATCGATTGGTCCCGCACGTCCTGATCCGATCCGTGGGCTTTCCCGTGCTTTCGGCGCGACATGGCTTTACGCGACGGGGGCTTTCGGACACGATCCGGCCGCGATGCTCGAAGGAAACAAGATTTTGGGGTTCATCGGCTGCGGCACCATGGGCGAAGCCATCATGCGTGGGGTTCTGCGGGCTGGGGCGCTGACCCCCGCGCAGGTGCAAGGCGCCGACCGCTACAAAAAGACCGCTGACGCCGTGGCGGAACGTCATGGCGTGCGGACCACCACCGACGCCGAAGAGGTGGCACGGCTCGCGTCGGTCGTGGTGGTGGCCGTGAAACCGCAAACGATGAAGGACGCGCTCGACACGGAGGGCATGCGCAAGGCGCTCGCCGGCAAGCTGGTCATCAGCGTGGCGGCGGGCGTGCGGGTCGAGCAAATCGCTGCGTGGCTTCCGGGCATCGCGATCATCCGGGCCATGCCGAACACCCCGGCGTTGATTGGGGAGGGCATGACGGCGCTGGCGCGGGGCTTGGGGGTCACCGACGCGCAGATCGCTCTCGCCATGGAGATCTTCCAGGCGTGCGGACGCTGCGTGGAGATCGACGAAAAGAACATGGACGTGGTGACCGCGCTCAACGGCAGCGGGCCTGCCTTCGTGTACCTGATGCTGGAATCGCTGGCCGATGGGGCCGTGATGATGGGGATGCGGCGCGACGTTGCCTTCCAGATGGCGGCGCAGATGTTCCAGGGCTCGGCGCGCATGGTGCTCGAAACGGGCCTGCACCCGGCGGCCTTGAAGGACCAGGTCACCACGCCGGGCGGTTGCACGATCGCGGGGCTGTTGACGCTGGAAGATGGCCGCATCCGCAGCGTGCTCGCGCGGGCCGTGGAGGAAGCCACGCGGGTAGCCGGCGGACTCGGTAACAAATAGCGTCCGTGCCCCAAGGAGACGGCCAAGCTCGCCCAGGCGGCCCCGGGTGGAGATCGAAGTGACGAGGCAGGGGTTTTTGCCCGGGCGCCGGGTACACTGTGCGCATGTCGGACGCCCCTGCCTCTTCCTCGTTGGTTTGCTCCATGTGCCGTAAGCCGATAGCCCGCGGCAAGGCCCTCATTCGGTGCTCCGTGTCTACCTGCAACAGTGGGCGCGTGAAGCTGGTGTTTTGTTCGCTTCCTGCTGGGACTCGCACCTGCCCGGGGCCCGGCACCGCACGGCCTATTTCGTGGAAGAAAAGGCGCCCTGAGAGGCAGACGCAGAAAAGCTCCTGTTGCGCCGCCGCGGAAAGCGGCAGGGCAACGGGAGCTTGCACGCCTGCGGGCGTTAGCCGCGGTCGGCGGGGTTGACCTTCAAGATGCGCCCGTCGAGCTCGGCGCCGTCCATCTCTCGGATGGCCTCGGCGGCGGCGCTCGGGGCCTCGAAGGTCACGAAGCCAAAGCCCCGGGAGCTTCCGGTGTGGCGGTCCACGATCACCGTGGCTTCCACCAGCGGACCAAAACGGGAGAACGCTTCGGTCAGGCCGGCTTCGTTGGTGTCCCAGTTGAGACCACCCACGAAGAGTTTCGTCGGACCCCGTTCGCTGCGTGGAGGCCGGGGCGCGACGCCCGAGGTCATCACATCTTCAAGACTGACTTCCGGGAGGTTTTGGGGGCTGGCGGACTCGTCGATGTCCGGGTCCCTGCCCGACGCCCGCATCTCTCGATTGCGGCGTAACCTCTCGGCCTTATCTTGCTTCTTGCGGGCCTTCTCCGCCTCGCGCTGACGCTTGCCTTGCGCGTGACTGCGGTTCATCGAAGGCTCCCCATGTTTGCGAAGTGACTCGCCCCCCTCACCCGCGAACCTCGCGGGTGTGGCCTGTTCCGTTACGATCGATCATCCGCGCAGCTTAGCGGACGCGGCCCCCCGCGGCATCCCCTTTTTTCCGGGGCTCTGCGTTAGCCCTTGCCGAGCCGACTGACCAATTTCCGAAGGGTGGTTTGTGTCTCCTCGCTGAACCACTGCTCGACCACGCCGTCGATGAGGGCGGGGGTCACGCTCGCGAACGCCTCGCGCAAGGGCGCGCGGGCGTGGGCGCGCGTCTGCAACATCGCCGTGCGGGGCCGGGTGAGAAGGTCGTGGGCAAACGCCAGGGCCCGGGGCACGACCTCCTCCACGGGCGCGAGCTCGTCGACCAAGCCCACGCGCAGGGCCTCATCGGCTTCGAGCAGAAGCCCTGCCACGCCGAGGCGCGCGGCTTGGCGCTCTCCCACCACGAAGGTGAGGGCGCGGTAGAGAAAAGGCGGGACCGGAAGGCCCACCTGCACTTCGTTCAGCCCCACCACGTAGCGGCCCGCAGCCAACACCCGGTAGTCAGCGTAAAGCGCCAGCACGGTCCCGCCCGCAGGGCTGTGGCCGGTGAGCGCGGCCACCACGGGCATCGGGGCGTGCGCCAGGGACGCGAGCAGGTCGAAGAGGGCCACCCAGGCTTGACGGATCTGGGGACGTGGGAGCGCCAGCAAGGCCGGCACGTCGAGCCCGCCCGAGAACCGCCCCGGTGCCCCCGAGAGCACCACGGCCCCCACGCCCTCCCGTTCCGCCTGACCCAAAGCTTCGTTGAGACGCACGAGCAGGGCAGGGTCGAGCGCATTGACGGGCGGGCGAGCGAGGCGCAGTTCGCGAACGGCGCCGTGGTCGAGGAGCTCCAGCATCTAACGAGTTTACCCCCGAACCCCGGGGGCACGCCTGCCCGGACGGACGCCTCACACTACGACACGCGCCACGGCGTAGGGGGGCAATAGGAGCCGCTCGCCGTCCTCGAGCGCGTTTCCCTCTTCGGCCCCGCCAAGACCATGAAGAGCGTGGGCCGCCTCCCGCACGTTGTCGCTGGCAAGCACCTGCGCCCGGGCGTGCGGAGCGGCCAGCAGGTGAACGAGCTGGGGCCGCTCCGTCACGTTGGCCAGGATCAGCACCCGCTGCGCGTCCGCGGCGAACGCAAAGGCATCGACTGCGGTGCCGGGATGCGCGCTACAGCCGAGGCGGGGGCGGCCCTGGGCCTCCGCCAGCCACCGCAGCACGTGGAACGCAGGGTAGACGCAGGCAGGGGCATGCATGGGGCCCGGCACGGCGCAGGACCCGGGGCTTGCGACCACGCCGGGGGGCCCGGTGAGCGCGCCCAAGGTGAGCACTTCGATGCCCGCGCGCGCGGCCTGGGCCGCATAGCCCGCGTAGTACGCCGCGCCGAACAGACCCCGCTGGCGAGGATCGCTGCTGGCCATCGGCACACGCAGCCCGCGTGGGTTCGGGGCGGGGCCCGCGCCGGCGGGATGCAAGCGCAGGCCGATCGCCGAGGGTCCGATGAAGTAAGCCGGGGCGTTCGTCAGCTGCCACGCGGAGGCAAAGACCCAGGGCAGCGCCTGCAGCGTTTGCATGACGGACTCGTCGTCGGCGGCATGCACGATGGGACACGTGGTGTGTGTGACGAAGTCGATCCCGTCGCGAGGCGGCGGGTGGCGGTTGAGCTCGGTGAAGTGGGTCATGACCCCGCCGCCCAGCCGCACGCCCGGAAATGCCCGCCGGGCTGCCGCAAAAAGCGCTGCCTGCGTGGCGGTGTCGGCCCCCGGCCCGCCCCGCAGGAGCGCCCGCGGTGTGAGGGTGAGCGCACCCAGCGGCAGCCCCGCCTCCGCGACGAGCGCGGCCAACGGGGCCAGCTCGTGCGCGACATCGGACCCACAGACCACCGGCGCTTCGAGCCACACCTGCGCGTTCACCTCGTGGGCCAGGCGCGCGAGCGCTCGCAGGTACGCCGGATCGGTCTGCGCTTCGCAGCGGCCGACCAGCCAGGCGGGGCGCAGCGCCCGGAGGGCCTCGCCGTGGGCCTCTGTGGCGGCCAGCTCGTCGGGGGCCACGGCAAGTGCGAGCGCCGGTAGCCGTCCCGCGGGGGGACCGAGCTGGAAGGTTTCGGCCGCGGGCCCCTCGACCACGAGGTGCGGGCTGGGCCCTGCCGCCGCGAACGAGAGCCGGACCGCCTGGCTGACCAGCTGCCCCGCTGGCAGCGTGAACGGGAAGGGTTTTGCTAGCGGCCGTCCGTACGTCTTGAAGGAGGCGTCCGTCCAGTTGCGCTGGTCTTCGGTCTCGAACGCTTCGCCTTCCATCGTGCAGGTGCACGTGACGCCCGGACGGACCTCGTGGGCCAAGGCGCGCAGGTCGAAAAAGGGCTGGGAGCCGCTGACGTGTTTGGGAAAACGCGCAGCCTCCGTGCGGCCGTCCGTGTGCGTGAGCATGACCGGCTCGCCCGCCACCCCGTCGAGCGGATGCAGCACCACGAGCCCCGCCCGGTTCGTGACGAAATCCGTTTGCGGCGTGAGATGGACCTCGAAGGCAAGCGTGCCGCGGGCCTGGCCCACGATGCGTGCCGTGAACGTGAGCGCCTGAGGCCTCCTTGCCCCCGGGCCCTCGCACGTGCCCGCGTAACTGACCTCGAAGCCCTCGGCCGTTTGCACGACGCGTACGCCGGTGAGCTGCGCTTCGTAGGTGCCCCAGTTCGCGTCACGCACCAGGAACGCGATCCCGCGCATCGCCTCGTGCCCCTGCCAGCAGATCGCGCGGAGCTGCCCGCCTTCGAGCACCGCCGACAGCGGCCCCGCCGTGAGCGATCGCCTTTCAGGGACCGGGGCGTCGGTCCCGAACATGAGCACGGCGGGCGAGGGCAAAGCTGGCATGGGGGGCTGATCTCAGCACAAGATGAACGGCAGGTGTACTCATGACGTCTGCAACCTCGTTGCCGAGCTCTCCTCCGCCCCCCGGCCGCACGTTCTGGGCGCTCGAGGGCAACACGCAGCGGCTCGATGGCGGCGCCATGTTCGGCAACGTGCCGAAGGCGCTCTGGAGCCGCTGGTTGACCGCCGACGCCGACAACCGCGTCTCACTGGCCTGCCGGTGTTTGTTGGTGCGCGAAACGGTCCCCGGTGCGCCCCCGCGCCACCTGCTCTTCGAGACCGGCATCGGTGCCTTCTTCGAGCCGAAGTTGCGTGCCCGCTACGGCGTGCAAGAGCCAGAGCACCGCCTGGTGGCGAGCTTGGCTGCGCAGGGACTCTCGCCCGCCGACATCGACGTCATCGTGCTCTCGCATCTGCACTTCGACCACGCCGGCGGGCTGCTCGCGCCCTACGACGGCGGTGCCCTCACGCTCGCCTTCCCCCGGGCGCGGGTGGTGGTGGGCGCCGAGGCCTGGGCGCGGGCGCGCGCGCCCCACCCCAGGGACCGCGCATCGTTCATTCCGGGCCTCGCGCCGTTGCTCGAAGCCTCGGGGCGGCTCGAACTGGTCGAGCCCGGTGACGAAGGCCGCGTGCTCGGCCCGGGGTACCGCTTTTTCACGAGCGAGGGCCACACCCCCGGCTTGTTGCTGACCGAGCTTGCCACCCCCGCCGGCCCGCTCGTCTTCGCTTCGGACCTCATCCCCGGAGCCGCCTGGGTGCACCTGCCCATCACCATGGGCTATGACCGCTTCCCCGAGCGCCTCATCGACGAAAAGCGCGCGTGTCTCGAAGACCTGTGGGCCCGCGGGGGCGTGCTGTTTTTCACGCACGATCCCGCGCTGCCTCTCGGCCGCGTGACCTACGACCCCGCCCAGGACCGCTTCGGCGTTTCGCCCTGTGGGTTCGAAGCCTTGCACCCCGACGCGGGGGCCTGACCCCGAGGGCGCCTTGCCCCCGCGCCGGCACGCCGTTAGCCTGATTCCGATGCGCCGCTTCCCCGCCTTAGCCTTCGCCTTGTTGGCCGCCGCTGGCAGCGCCCCCGGCACCGTCCTGGCCGGCCCTGACGAGGTTTCGAGCCAGGACAAGCTGCGCATTCTCTACAGCAACGGCTTTTCATTCACTGCCGAAGGCCTGCCTCTCGTCACCGTGGAGCTGATGAGCCACCAGGGCCAGGTGCGTCTCGGGGGGGACGAGCCCTTGCTGGTATGGCCCGACGGCGAGGGCGGGGCGCAGATCGACGCGGGCCCGGGCGTGTGGACCCTGTCAGTGGAAAAGCCGACCCCCGGTGTGGTCCGCACGTGGACCGTGGTGGCCGAGATCCCGGCCGGCCACGGCGCGGAGGTACGGGAGGCCCTTGCCACCTGGAAAACCCGCGGCTTTTCACCGCGAGGCTTCGAGGTGGGCACCGTCTTTGGCGTGGAAGGCACCGTGTTCGACAGCCGCAAAACCCTGGTGGCCGTGGCCCCCGAAAGCCCGGGCGCCGGCCGGCGCCGCGCCGACGCCCTGGCGAAGACCTACAGCCTCGAGACCTCGCTCTACGAAGAGCTCGCCGAACGTCCCGCCGGCACGGTGGTGGCCCGCCACCCCTCGGGGGTGGAGGTACGCAACCCCTCGGTGCTGTGGTTCGTGCCCAAGGCCAAAGGCGCCACCGTGACCATGTACGACGTCGAGCACGGCGGCGGCGGCTCGCAGCTTGGCCCCCCGAAGCGCCAGACCCGCGCCTACCATGGCCAGGTCTACGTCACCGTGGGCAACGACGGCCGCCTCGTGGCCGTGAACGCCATCGACGCCGAACGCCTGCTCGAAGGCCTCGTGCCCTCGGAGATCTACCCCAGCAGCCACGAAGAGGCGCTCAAGTCCCAGGCTGTGGCCGCGCGCACCGAGCTGCTCGCGAGCCTGGGCATGCGGCACCACGCCGATCCCTTCCTCATCTGCTCGACCCAGCAATGCCAGGTGTATGCAGGTGCCGGCAAAGCCCACCCGCGCACCACCAAGGCCGTCAAAGACACCCGCGGACAGGTCCTGTTCCGCGCCGACGGCCGCCTGGTCGATGCCCGCTACAGCGCCAACTCGGGAGGCATCTCCGAGCACAACGACTTCATCTGGGGCGGCCCCCCCGACCCCGCCTTGCGCGGCCGCCCCGACCTTCTGGCCAGCCGCCGCCCCGAGTGGAAAGCCTTCGCCGAGGGCGTGAACGACACGAACATCGACGCCTTTTTGCGCCTGGACCCCGCAAGCGCCTACGCAGGCAGGACCAGCATCGGCGCGCGGCAGTTTCGCTGGGAGCAGACCCTCGCCAATGCCGAACTGTCGCGCCTGGTGGCCGAAGCCTACCCCCACGTGGGCACACTCCGCGCGTTGACGCCGCTTGCGCGCGGCTATTCTGGCCGCATCGGCGCGCTGAAGCTGGAAGGCAGCCAAGGACAAGCCGAAGCGCGCGGCGACCTGCACATTCGTCGTCTTCTGGGCGGCCTCAAAAGCGCCCTGTTTTCGGTCACACCCGTAGGTGACCCCAAGGTCCCCAGCGCCTTTCGCTTCGTGGGCGCAGGGTTCGGCCACGGTGTGGGCATGTGCCAAAGCGGCGCCATGGGCATGGCCGAAGCCGGCATGCGCTACAAGGACATCCTGGCCCACTACTACCAGGGAAGCCAGGTCCGCCGCCTGTACTGACCCCCGCGCGGAAGCGCGCCCCCGGGGGTGCCGGCCACCCCTGCCGTGTGGCAGATTCCCTGCCCCATGACCGATCGCCGCCTCCTCGTCACGAGCGCCCTGCCCTATGCCAACGGCCACATTCACCTTGGCCACCTGGTGGAGTACATCCAGACCGACATCTGGGTCCGCTTCCAGCGCTTGCTCGGCCGCAAGGTGGCGTACATCTGCGCCGACGACACCCACGGCACCGCCATCATGATGCGCGCCCGCCAAGAAGGCCGTTCGGAAGAAGCCCTACTGGCCGAGATGAGCGCCGCCCATCAGCGCGACTTCGCCACCTTCAGCGTGCACTTCGATCACTACGGCAGCACCAACTCGGACGAGAACCGCGAGCTTTGCCACGCCTTCTGGAAGACCTTCCGTGACCACGGCCTCGTGAGCGAACGCGAGATCACGCAGCTTTACGATCCCAGCGCCGGCGTGTTCCTGGCCGATCGCTTCGTGAAAGGCACCTGCCCCAAGTGCGGCGCCAAGAACCAGTACGGCGACGGCTGCGACGTATGTGGCAGCACCTTCTCGCCCACCGAACTCGTGGACCCCGTGAGCACCCTCTCCGGCAGCACCCCCGAGACCCGATCGGCCACCCACCTCTTCGTGAACATCGAGCGTGAACACGCCTTCCTCGAAGAATGGACCCAAACCGGCGATCGCCTGCACCCCAGCATCGCCAACTACCTCAAAGGCCACTTTCTCTCCGAGCCCCTCAAAGACTGGGACGTCTCGCGCCCCGCCCCTTACTTTGGCTTCGAGATCCCCGATGCCCCCGGCCATTACTGGTACGTGTGGTTCGACGCCCCCATCGGCTACCTGGCCTCGACCCTTGCCTGGTGCCGCAAAACCGGCCAGTCGTTCGACGACTGGTGGCGATCGCCCACGACCGACATCTATCACGTCATCGGCAAAGACATCGTGTACTTCCACACCCTGTTTTGGCCCGTGATGCTCAAAACCGCGGGCTACAGCCTGCCCCGCCGCGTGCAGATCCACGGCTTTCTCACCGTCAACGGCGAGAAGATGTCGAAGAGCAAAGGCACCTTCATCACCGGCAGCGCCTTTGCCGAACACCTCGACCCTCAAGCCCTGCGCTACTTTTACGCCAGCAAGCTTGGCCCCAAACCCGAAGACATCGACCTCGACCTGGAAGAGTTCACCCAGAAGGTCAACGCCGACCTCGTGAACAAAGTGGTGAACCTCGCCAGCCGCAGCGCCAAGTTCCTGCAGGACAGCGGCCTATCCCCCACCTACCCCGACGACGAAGGCCTCTTCGCCAAAGCCGCCGCCGCCGGCGACGAGATCGCCAGCGCCTACGCCGCGTGGGACACGAACAAAGCCATGCGCCTCGTGATGTCGCTGGCCGATGCGGCCAACGAGTACTTCGATCGCAAAGAACCCTGGAAGCTGCGCAAAGACCCCACCCGCGCGGCCGAAGCGCAGGACGTGTGCACCGTGGCCATCAACCTCTACCGCCAACTGGCACTTTACCTGGCCCCCGTGCTGCCCAAGCTTGCCGCCGACAGCGCCGCCCTGCTCAACGCCCCCTTCGCCAGCTGGGAGGAAAGCAAAACCCCGCTGGCCGGCACACCCCTATCCCCCTTCACACACCTCATGCAGCGGGTGGATCCCGCCGCCGTGGCCAAAGTGCTCGAGGCCTCCGCCACCGCGCCCCCCACCCCCGAAGCCCCCGAAGCCCCCGCCCCCCGCGACGACGCCGCCGCCCTCGAAGCCGAACCCCTCGCGCCCGAGTGCACCATCGACGACTTCGGCAAGGTGGACTTGCGTGTGGCCCGCGTGCTCACCGCCGAGCCCGTAAAGGGCGCCGACAAGCTGCTCCAGCTCACCGTGACCCTGGGCGGCAACACCCAGCGCACCATCTTCGCCGGCATCAAAAGCGCCTACAGCCCCGAAAGCCTCGTGGGCCGCCTCGTGGTGATCGTGGCCAACCTCAAGCCCCGCAAGATGAAGTTCGGCATGAGCGAAGGCATGGTGATAGCCGCGGGCCCCGGAGGCGACGACATCTTCGTGCTCTCCCCCGACGACGGCGCCAAACCCGGCCAGCGCGTGCACTGAAGGCCTCCGTGCCCGCGCCTCTACAGGTGCACAGCGCTTTTTGACCCTTCCCCCCGCAGCGAAGGTCGAACACAGCAACCCCCCAGCGCGGCCGCATTTTCGCGGCCTTCGGGCGAAAGGAGCATGTGATGCGCGCTTCCTTCGGTGTTTCGACGTGCCTAGCGGCCCTGATCGTCTGGAAAGCCCAGTCCCGCAACCTGCCCTCCGCACCAGGCGCTGCCCCTGACCCTGCCCCAAAAGACTCCGCCTCGGCCAAGACATACGAGAGCGACCGGGCGCCCGCGCGCTCCGATCGCTGGGCATCCCCATTTCTGCGCGCCCTTCCCCAATTCGTGGTCGATCCGAGTTTCGACGACATCCCCGTGCCGGCACAGCCCGACGGAGCGCAGCGGATCGACGTTCAGGTATGCGTGTTCAAGGACACCGGAGAGCCCCTGCCAGGCGTCTTCGTGTGGCTCACCGCTGGCGGCCACGAAACCTGGGATGGCTTCACGGGAGACGACGGCTGTGACGCCCTTTTCGATGTGGCCCCAGGGCCCGCCACCCTGGCAGCCCGGTGGGAAGGTGAGCTTGTCAGCTCGAGCCAAGAGCTTCGAAGCGCCGGGGAGGTCCTGGCCTTGATCATCCCCACGGAGTCTGTCGGGACATCATGCGGCGGCGGCTTCGTGGAAGAAGACTTCGAGCTGGAGCTGTCGCCCTCACATCAGGACGACACGTTCGGCGAGCCAGAGCCAGAGCCCGGCCCCGCGGCCCCCTGACCCCACGCCAGCTACGTCTGCTTCCAAGAACCCCCGCCAACGGCGGGCAAACGCGGCCTTCGTCCCAGGCACCTCACGGGCGCGGCGGAATCAACAACCCTCGTTGCACCGCCGGCCGCGCGCCCACCCTTTCGAGCCACGCTGCCACGTGGGGATACTCCTCGAAGCCACCCAGGCCTTGGCGAGACTTCACCCACGCGTAACTGGCCACGTCGGCGATGGAGTACTCCCCTGCGAGATACGCCCGGCTCTCCAGGTGCCCGTTCAGCACAGCCAAGAGCCGGTTCACCTCCTTCGTATACCGATCGATCGCGTAAGGCACCTTTTCCGGCGCGTACGTCACGAAGTGATTGAACTGCCCAAACATCGGCCCGATCCCGCCCATCTGAAACATCAACCACTGCAGCGCCTCGTAGCGCCCCTCCGGTTCCACCGGTAGCAGCTTGCCCGTCTTCTCGGCCAGGTAGATCAGGATGGCCCCAGACTCGAACACAGTGATGGGCCTACCCCCCGGCCCCTCACTGTCGACGATCGCCGGAATCTTGCCGTTCGGGTTGACCGCCAAGAACTCAGGTGTGTGCTGTTCTCCCTTGCCGATGTGCACCGTGTGCACCCGGTAGGGCAGCCCCACCTCCTCCAGCATGATGGAAACCTTGAGCCCGTTCGGTGTGGGGAAGCTGTAGAGATCGATCATGCCCCACAAGATGCCGCGAACGCCCCGCCGTTGCGAGCGAACGCCCCGCCCCACCCCCCGAGTCCCGCCCCGTTAGCCCCAACGCCCCAAATTCACGCAACTTTCCCCGGGATTCACCGAAGGCTCAGCATGAGCCGTGTACTGCCCCTCAACCCCGCCCCCACCCCCACGTCCGCCCCACCCCGCCTTCTCGACCAACTTCGCCTGGCCCTGCGCGTTCGCCACTACAGCCCCCGTACCTGCGCCGCCTACACCCAGTGGGTGCGCCGCTTCATCCTGTACCACCGCAAGCGACACCCCAAAGACATGGGCGCCGCCGAGGTTGCCGCGTACCTCTCGTACCTGGCGGCCGAAAGACACGTGAGCGCCTCGACACAGAACCAAGCCCAAGCGGCCCTCCTGTTCCTTTACAAACACGTGCTCGATTGCCCCCTCGACTGGCTCGACACCATCCAGCGAGCCAAAGCCCCCGTGCACGTGCCCTGCGTGCTGACCCGCCAAGAGACTCACGCCGTACTCAACCATTTGCGGGGCTCCACCTGGCTCGTGGCCGCCCTCATGTACGGCAGCGGCCTGCGCCTCCTGGAGGCCCTCAACCTGCGCGTGAAGGACATCGACTTCGAAACCTCGACCATCACCGTGCGCCGAGGCAAAGGCGCCAAGGACCGCCGCACCATGCTGCCGAGCTTCGTTGCCGAGCCGCTGGCCAAACACATGCGCTGGGCCCAGCGCCAACACGAACGCGACCTCGCCGAGGGCGCAGGCTACGTACACCTGCCTCACGCCCTTGAACGAAAGTCACCCGCCGCCGCCCGGCAATGGATGTGGCAATGGATCTTCCCCGCCAGCCGCCACTACGTGGACACCGAAACCGGAGAACGCCGCCGGCACCACCTGCACGAAACCGGAATCCAGCGCCAAATCCGGGAAGCCGTACTTGCCTCGGGCATCACCAAGCCCGCCACGGCCCACACCCTGCGCCACTCCTTCGCCACCCACCTCCTGGAGGCCGGCCAAGACATCCGCACCATCCAGGAGCTCCTTGGCCACAGCGACGTCCGCACCACCATGATCTACACCCACGTCCTGAACCGAGGCCCCATGGGCGTCATGAGCCCCCTGGACCTCACCGCCCGCCCCACCCCTTTATCCCAGTTCTTCAATAAACCAACCCCAAAGAAGTAACCCCAAGGATTGTAACGACTTGCTGGCACCCACGGCGTTTTATTCAAGAAAGGGCCGCAGTGCGATACCATACCAGCAGCAGTACAATTAACGTTGGACGGACTTCCCTCATCGACGAAGCCGGGAATGCCCTCCTCGACCAAAGCACGACATGCGAGGTCATGCTCCGCCGCTTTGTGTGACGGAAACTCTCAGAAAAGTTGGCTACTGGGCGGCGTTCTTACTTGGCGCGAACGTTGCAGAGGAGTGCACGAAATGGAGGCTCAGCTTAGTCCTCCGCTGCTTCCTGCCTCCGCCTGGCGCGGTGAATAAGTCGCTTCGCAATCTGGCTTGCTGAAGCTTTCACGGGCTCACATCTCTCAAAAAGGAACTTACGATGAAATGGTCTATGGCATTGCGTGTGGCTGCGTCTTCAATCGGCCTAAGTTTGGTTGCCTGCGGCGACTGCACTGAAGAGATCGAGGCGGCGAGGGTGTTCTTGGAAGAAAACCGTAGCTGCCAGACCAATGAAGACTGCGTCGCCGTCTCGACCGGATGCCACACGTTCGCGAACGGGCTATGTGCCCAGGCGCCGCTCAATCGCTCGGCTGCGGCCACTGCGCAATGGCAGCGGCTGAGCCAGGGATTGGAAGAATGCGAAAACAAATGCGCGACATGTACAGCCGCGCTTATCCCGCAGTGCACCTCTGGAGTCTGCGGAGGTGCGCCTTGAAGCGAATCGTCAACTGTCCATAGTGGTCGGTTGCGCGCTGGCCGTCCAACCCAGCGTTGAACTTGACAAAGCCCGTCGGCGTTTACGAGAACCTAGACAGGCCGACGTGGTGCAGGCACTATGCGGTTGCTTGCGTTCGCGAAGTGGGCTTTGCAAGTTAACGCCAATCACGTTATGCCGACCGCCAAGCGAGTAACTCTCCAAACGGGACTTGCACGTATGCACAACTGTGCATACACTTACAGCAGTGACCTTCGAATGGGACCCCAAGAAACGCCGCGACAACCTTGTAAAGCACAAGGTTGACTTCGCCGATGCGGTGGCAGTCCTTGAGGATCCGCTCGCCCTAACTCGGGACGACCCCCACCCCAGAGAAGAGAGATTCGTAACGTTGGGGATGGACTCACTCGGGCGCATCCTGGTGGTGTCGTGGACGCCACGTGGCGGACGGTTTCGCCTAATCTCAGCTCGAAAGGCCACCCAAAGCGAGCGAACACAATACGAGGTGGACAAATGAAAAAGAACTACGATTTTAGCCAAGCGAAGCGTGGGCCTGTCGTCGCACAGTCTCCGGGAAAAACCAGTATAACTATCCGCATTGATGACGACATTCTTGACTGGTTTCGAGAGCAAGCAGACGTCGCGGGTGGTGGCAATTATCAGTCGATGATCAATGAAGCCCTACGTTCGCATATGGCTGGTGCGAGCGGGTCAGTCGAGAAGGTACTGAGACGGGTTGTGCGGGAGGAGCTCCAGCGAGCCAAGAAGCGACCGGTGAAGGCGGCATAACCGGGCGTTGAAGGCTGACAGTGCCACGGGCATTCTTCTTGAACCTAAACACGCTGGCGGGACGCAAGCGACAATGCGGTCCTGAGGCGTTGGCGGGCACTGCAGCTTAACGCCAACCACGTTGGGCGGACGAATTGGGAACCTGATGAGAGCGGCCGAGCAGACAGATCGCCACGAGCTACACGGAGCGCAGACGGTGCTGTTGGTGGGAGACGTGAGAAAGACGGTCGCGTTCTATTGCGACGTTCTCGGCTTTCGTCTTGACTTTGAATGGGGCGATCCACCAACGCATGCCCGAGTGTCGTCAGGTGACCGTTCACACGCAAGTGCCGCGCGCATACATTTTCACGAGGCAGACCCCACGCTTCTCAAGCACAAAACATGCTCGATCTACGTGCATGTTGGAAACGACTTGGATGAACTCTGTCGGGAGCTGAAGTCTAGGGGAGTCGAAGTCGTCGAAGAGCCTACGGAGCGGCCGTGGGGGCGCCAGTTTGGCATACACGACATCAATGGGTTCCTGCTGTTGTTCCTTGCCTCAAGTTGATGTGCCAAGGGTATGAAGATGCGCCTTCAGCCTAGAATTCACGATATCGGGGGTGTCAGGACACGATCCGGGTTCGGGAGCAACAAGAAGGTGTTCCTTCGGCGGGAGGCACAAGAATTCGACGACAACATCTTCGACCGCCGCCCAACCCGGGCTTGAAGGCTGACGAAGCCCAGGACTGCAGAAGAAAACCTGGATGCACCTGAGGCTCTTGAAGCGCTGAAGGGGTTGTGAGACCCTTTCGAAAGGGCTTCGCAGCTTAAGCCCAAACACGTTGGGCGGACCACATCGCGCTATGCCATTGACTTAGTAAGCCGTGGGCTTATACTTCATGAGTGCGATTTGCCTGGGATGAAGCGAAGGACGCGTCAAACCGCTCCAAGCACGGCGTGTCGTTCGAAGAGGCAAGTTCGCTTTTCACCAGCGGGGAGGATTATCTTGAGATCTTCGATGACGCGAACTCTTTGGACGAGGACAGATTCATCGCGATAGGCCCAGTTATCCGAGGGGTTATCGTCGTCGTCTATACTGAGAGAGATGGCGACACGATTCGAATCATCAGCGCACGCTGGGCAACCAAGCGCGAAGCGAGCCGGTACCGAAGTTACAAGGAAGGAGGCTGAAAACATGATTGATGAGCTAACGGACGAGCAGTTGTCACGGGCAATATCAGCGCGCCTGCGTAAGCGGCTGATGGACGGGAAGATTGAGTCTGGCGAGGATGTGTCCGCTCTCAGGCATTTCGTTGGGTTGACTCAACAGCAGTTTGCCGAGGCTATGGGAATCAGCGTTCACACATTGCGCAACTGGGAACAGGGGCGCCGACATCCGGAGGGCCCTGCAATCGGTCTGCTCCGGATCGCGGCTCGTCATCCACGGATCATTCGCGAGAACGTGAAGACAGCCGCATGATTCCGATGCAGCCGCCCAACCCAGCGTTGAACTTGTCAAAGCCCGCAGGCGCTTTCGAGAACCTAGACACGCCAGCGCGGTGCAAGCGCCATGATGCTGTGGGCGTTCGCGAAGTGGGCTTTGCAAGTTAACGCCAACACGTTGGGCGGACACCATGAGAATTGGTGATGGCTTGTCGGCGCCACGAATGCTGGCAATTTACTTGAGAAGTGATCAGCGTCTTTAAAGCAATCTGACAATGTCGCTATACATATTCACGCCAAGGTGGAGAGAGGAACTTGTATGCAAGTGCGACGCTGGTCAGCTTGTATTCGAGATGCCCATGGGCCGCGTGAAGGTCCTTTTCCCAACTGACGACAGATGGAGCGACATCGTCAAGGCCCCTCATTGGGCACGCCTCCGACGCGGCGAGATCCTTGCCGCCCTTGAGAACTGGTGCAGGGACGAAGGGATACCCCTGGTTGTCACGCGCGAGACTTTGCCAACAGACCCGACGTGGGTACCAACGCAGTAGGGGAAGTCACTCGGTACAGCGAGGATGATCCGGCAACCCCAGCCCGCCGCCCAACCGGGCATTGAACCCGACAAAGCTCGCAGGTTACTTTTGAACCTAGACACGGCAACGTGATGCGAGCCACAATGCTGTCTTCGACGTTAACGGGCTTTGCGGGTTAACGCCAATCACGTTGGGCGGACCACATCGCGCTATGCCATTGACTTAGTAAGCCGTGGGCTTATACTTCATGAGTGCGATTTGCCTGGGATGAAGCGAAGGACGCGTCAAACCGCTCCAAGCACGGCGTGTCGTTCGAAGAGGCAAGTTCGCTTTTCACCAGCGGGGAGGATTATCTTGAGATCTTCGATGACGCGAACTCTTTGGACGAGGACAGATTCATCGCGATAGGCCCAGTTATCCGAGGGGTTATCGTCGTCGTCTATACTGAGAGAGATGGCGACACGATTCGAATCATCAGCGCACGCTGGGCAACCAAGCGCGAAGCGAGCCGGTACCGAAGTTACAAGGAAGGAGGCTGAAAACATGATTGATGAGCTAACGGACGAGCAGTTGTCACGGGCAATATCAGCGAGCCTACGTAAGCGGCTGATGGACGGGAAGATTGAGTCTGGCGAGGATGTGTCCGCTCTCAGGCATTTCGTTGGGTTGACTCAACAGCAGTTTGCCGAGGCTATGGGAATCAGCGTTCACACATTGCGCAACTGGGAACAGGGGCGCCGACATCCGGAGGGCCCTGCAATCGGTCTGCTCCGGATCGCGGCTCGTCATCCACGGATCATTCGCGAGAACGTGAAGACTGCCGCATGATTCCGATGCAGCCGCCCAACCCAGCGTTGAACTTGTCAAAGCCCGCAGGCGCTTTCGAGAACCTAGACACGCCAGCGCGGGGCAAGCGCCATGATGCTGTGGGCGTTCGCGAAGTGGGCTTTGCAAGTTAACGCCAACACGTTGGGCGGACTGCGGCAGGTTTTTTCGGTTTGACTAGTGGTCATACCGGGTCATACTAAGGGTATGAAGACGGCCATCTCTATCCCCGACGCGATATTCGAAGACGCCGAGCGCCTTGCTCGTAGTCTGAAGCGTTCTCGCAGCGAACTCTACAGCCGTGCGTTGTCGGAATACGTTGCTCGTCACGCCCCGGACCAAGTGACCGAGGAGATGAATCGGGTTGTCGCCGCTGTGGACGAGCCTGACGACACGTTCGCCACAACTGCTGCCCGCCGCACGTTGAGGCGCGCCGAGTGGTAGCCGTGAGTCAAGGAGACGTTTGTTGGGTAGACATCGGAGAGCCAAGTGGTTCGGAACCAGGGTTCCGAAGGCCCGTTGTCGTGGTTCAAGGTGATGCGCTCAACCGCAGCCGCATCTCCACCACCGTCTGCGTAAGTTTGACGAGCAACTTAAAGTGGGCGGCGGCACCAGCCAACGTACTGCTTTCGGCGGCGGCGACCGGGCTGCCAAAGGACTCAGTTGCGAACGTCTCGCAAATCGTGACCATCGACAAGACAGACCTGTCCGAGCGAGTCGGGAAGCTCCCCCGCCCCAAACTCAGCCTGGTACTGTCTGGAATTGATGTGATCCTTGGTCGATGAGACGCCGCCCAACCGATCGTTGCAGCTGCCGGTGCCGCATACGTCACCGTGATCCTAGACATTGCGGTGGCACGCGAGCGACAATGCGGTCTTGGAGCCTCAGTAGGCACCGCAGCTGAACTTCACACGTTGGGCGGACACCATGAGAATTGGTGATGGCTTGTCGGCGCCACGAATGCTGGCAATTTACTTGAGAAGTGATCAGCGTCTTTAAAGCAATCTGACAATGTCGCTATACATATTCACGCCAAGGTGGAGAGAGGAACTTGTATGCAAGTGCGACGCTGGTCAGCTTGTATTCGAGATGCCCATGGGCCGCGTGAAGGTCGTTTTCCCAACTGACGACAGATGGAGCGACATCGTCAAGGCCCCTCATTGGGCACGCCTCCGACGCGGCGAGATCCTTGCCGCCCTTGAGAACTGGTGCAGGGACGAAGGGATACCCCTGGTTGTCACGCGCGAGACTTTGCCAACAGACCCGACGTGGGTACCAACGCAGTAGGGGAAGTCACTCGGTACAGCGAGGATGATCCGGCAACCCCAGCCCGCCGCCCAACCGGGCATTGAACCCGACA
Organism: Myxococcales bacterium; assembly: GCA_022184915.1. NCBI lineage: Bacteria > Pseudomonadati > Myxococcota > Myxococcia > Myxococcales > Myxococcales bacterium. The sequence continues at coordinate 618,036 of JAGTJU010000003.1, forward strand.
AAGCTCGCAGGTTACTTTTGAACCTAGACACGGCAACGTGATGCGAGCCACAATGCTGTCTTCGACGTTAACGGGCTTTGCGGGTTAACGCCAATCACGTTATGCCGACCGCCAAGCGAGTAACTCTCCAAACGGGACTTGCACGTATGCACAACTGTGCATACACTTACAGCAGTGAGCTTCGAATGGGACCCCAAGAAACGCCGCGACAACCTTGTAAAGCACAAGGTTGACTTCGCCGATGCGGTGGCAGTCCTTGAGGATCCGCTCGCCCTAACTCGGGACGACCCCCACCCCAGAGAAGAGAGATTCGTAACGTTGGGGATGGACTCACTCGGGCGCATCCTGGTGGTGTCGTGGACGCCACGTGGCGGACGGTTTCGCCTAATCTCAGCTCGAAAGGCCACCCAAAGCGAGCGAACACAATACGAGGTGGACAAATGAAAAAGAACTACGATTTTAGCCAAGCGAAGCGTGGGCCTGTCGTCGCACAGTCTCCGGGAAAAACCAGGATAACTATCCGCATTGATGACGACATTCTTGACTGGTTTCGAGAGCAAGCAGACGTCGCGGGTGGTGGCAATTATCAGTCGATGATCAATGAAGCCCTACGTTCGCATATGGCTGGTGCGAGCGGGTCAGTCGAGAAGGTACTGAGACGGGTTGTGCGGGAGGAGCTCCAGCGAGCCAAGAAGCGACCGGTGAAGGCGGCATAACCGGGCGTTGAAGGCTGACAGTGCCACGGGCATTCTTCTTGAACCTAAACACGCTGGCGGGGCGCAAGCGACAATGCGGTCCTGAGGCGTTGGCGGGCACTGCAGCTTAACGCCAACCACGTTCGGCGGACCGGCCCGGGGAGAGGGAGAAGTACGGAGGGGGCTCGAGGCGACGGTCTGGAGGGGAGGGAGACCGGGACGAAGAGCCGAGAAGGGATGGGCGTGGCTGTATCGATGTCGTCGGAGCACTTATAGGGCGCCAGCATCGGGTCTGTCGGGTGCCAGCATCGGTTCTGCAAATAGGGTCCGGAGTCCTCTGCGCGGCCGCAGGTAGAGCGAGGCAGAGGGAAGTGATTGGGGAGGATCCTCGAAGGGATGAGGCCGGCCAGTCGGTGAAAATGCGGAGACGAGGCCGGGGCTCGCAAGGCGTATGGAACGCAGGACCGGATTCGCTCGCATCGGGGCAGCAGGTTCGGACCGGGAGGGATGCTCGAAGGGATGAGGCCGGCCAGTCGGTGACACCCATGAAAATGGGGAAATGAGGCCGGGTGCTCGCAAGCGCAGGGCCGGATTCGCTCGCATCGGGGCAGGCGGTTGGGTTCGGATAAGGACCGAAGGACGCAGGGCCCGAAGACAAGTGCGGCGACGTTGTTAAGGGAAGCACCTGAGATGTGCATGATGAGTTCAGCCGCCGAACAAAGGCTTGCAGCTGCCGAAGCCCAGAACGTTGGTGGACAACCAAGATGGGTCTTGGGCCCTTGAAGCGCATGAGGGGTTGTGAGAGCCTGTCGAAGGGCTTCGCAGCTGAAGCCCGACACGTTGGGCGGACCGGCACGGGGAGAGGGCGAAGTACGGAGGGGCTCGAGGCTTCGGTGAGTAAGGGGTGGGAGATCCGCACCAAGAGCCGACAAGGGATGGGTGTGGCTGTGTCGATGTCGGGAGGGCACTGGTTTTGGGACGTCTGTCTGCACAGGGTGGGAGATCCGGACCAAGAGCCGACAAGAGTCGAGCACGGCCACGTCGATGTCGGCGGAGCTTTGGTTGGTGGCAAGGACCGGTTGTGCAGATTCGGATCGGTCTGCCCGGCGGGGCGAGGCAAAGGAAGCAATCGTGGAAGTTGGCTTCTTGGACATCTCTTGGAGATCTCTGGCAAGAGTTTGAAACTGAGAGAAGCGAGGTCATTGACCCCCGCTGCAAGAGTGCGAGTGCGAGGCCGGAATACGGAGGCAACAATTCGGACGGCTTGAAACGAAGAAAGGAACAGGAGGTGCCTGGCCCGAAGACGACTGCGGCGACGTCCTGGAGGGAGGTACCAGAGGGGTGCACGATGAGTTCAGCCGCCCAACAAAGGCTTGCAACTGACGAAGCCCAGAACGTTGGTGGAAAACCAAGATGGGTCTTGGGCCCTTGAAGCGCCTGCGGGGTTGTGAGAGCCTATCGAAGGGCTTCGCAGCTGAAGCCCGACACGTTCGACGGACGAGAATTGAGCCATGGGCGCAGGGAGAATAGACGCCATCCTGATCGCGGGTGCGAACGGCGCCGGCAAGACAACGTTCGCCAGGCAGTTCCTGCACGTACGTTATCCCGAAGCCACGTTCTTGAACGCAGATGAGATCCAGCGAGAGAGTAACGAGTTCGATCACCCGTTCGCAGCAGGCCGAGAGCTACTTCGCCGCTTGTCGCGTTTGGAGTCCTTGCGGAGGAGCTTCGCAATAGAATCGACGCTGTCTTCGCGGATGTACGCAAGGAGGATCGTAAAGTGGAAGAGCCTCGGATACCGCACCCAACTCCACTTCATCGAGCTGCCATCGGCGGATTTGGCCTTGAAGCGTGTGGCGGCCAGAGTCGCCGCGGGTGGTCATGACGTTCCGGCGGAAGATGTCGAGAGGCGGTTCCAGCGGGGGCTTGCGCTGTTCCGTAGCGAATACTCCCACTTGGTGCATCGGTGCTATCATTGGAAGAGTGACGAGCGAGGTCTAACTCTTGCAGAACGACGCGAAAACCCCTGAAGACTCAGAGGAGTTGGAAGCCCTACTGGAGGCGGCAAGGCGAGCGAACTGGGACGCTCAGCATGGCCCGAAGCATCTGCGCTCTGGGCGATACTTCTCCTACGAGAAGCCGACGCGTCAGGGCGGAGCGTCGGTGGCGAGAGACGCCGCCGTCGAACCAGGCATTGAAGACTGACGGCCGCTTCGCGGCCGCAGCTTAATGCCCATCACGTTCGGCGGACCGGCCCGGGGAGAGGGAGAAGTACGGAGGGGGCTCGAGGCGACGGTCTGGAGGGGAGGGAGACCGGGACGAAGAGCCGAGAAGGGATGGGCGTGGCTGTATCGATGTCGTCGGAGCACTTATAGGGCGCCAGCATCGGGTCTGTCGGGTGCCAGCATCGGTTCTGCAAATAGGGTCCGGAGTCCTCTGCGCGGCCGCAGGTAGAGCGAGGCAGAGGGAAGTGATTGGGGAGGATCCTCGAAGGGATGAGGCCGGCCAGTCGGTGAAAATGCGGAGACGAGGCCGGGGCTCGCAAGGCGTATGGAACGCAGGACCGGATTCGCTCGCATCGGGGCAGCAGGTTCGGACCGGGAGGGATGCTCGAAGGGATGAGGCCGGCCAGTCGGTGACACCCATGAAAATGGGGAAACGAGGCCGGGTGCTCGCAAGCGCATGGATGGCAGGGCCGGATTCGCTCGCATCGGGGCAGGCGGTTGGGTTCGGATAAGGACCGAAGGACGCAGGGCCCGAAGACAAGTGCGGCGACGTTGTTAAGGGAAGCACCTGAGATGTGCATGATGAGTTCAGCCGCCGAACAAAGGCTTGCAGCTGCCGAAGCCCAGAACGTTGGTGGACAACCAAGATGGGTCTTGGGCCCTTGAAGCGCATGAGGGGTTGTGAGAGCCTGTCGAAGGGCTTCGCAGCTGAAGCCCGACACGTTATCCGGACTGTACGATGCCCAGAAGGACCATCTTAATTGGCAACGGAATTGGAATGGCGCTCGACTCAGAGCACTTCCTGCTTGCGAACGCCTTAAGACTGGTATGGGAAGCACCAATGGCGCTTGAGCCGGAGCAGAAAGCACTCATCAAGAGTTGCCTTAAAGCGCAGGGCGTCGGCACACATCCGCGGGGCGAAGGGGACTTAGATGTTCTTCACCGCGCGTTGATTGCCTGCAGCTTCTTGAAGGACTTGCCTGAAGGTGAGGCTAAATGGCTTACTGACCATGGCGCGGATTTCCCCGCTGCAACAATGTCCTATTTCACGCGCGTTGCCTGGCATCTACATCGTTCTCCGAAGCCACTTCCTGACGCCTTCGTGAAGCCGCTCGTCGACTTCCTACAATCCACGAGAAGTCATCTCGCTACTGTGAACTACGACAATCTCCTCTACCAGCGGCTGATTGCCGCAAAAGTGCTGCAGGGATACGATGGCTGTCTGGTCGATGGGTTTTACTCAGAAGGCGGCTTTGCTCCTACTAACCTCGACCGACGATACGGCAAGAATTTTGGCTGGTACCTGCATCTTCATGGAACCCCTCTCTTCATTGATGACTCTTCCGGGCGAACGACCAAGCAAGCTCAGAATGAAGCGAACCCTTACCCCACCAGGCACCTTGTTCTCACCCACGTCAGCCACAAGCGGTCTGTGATTGACGCTTCGCCCGTGCTGTCCGAATACTGGAGGCGACTCAGGTTGGCACTTCACGAAAGCGATGGGGTAACGGTAATCGGGTATTCAGGCTGTGACGAGCATCTCAATGAGACCATTAAAAGCAGTCAGACATCTAGCCGTTTAGTCGTGGAATGGACCGGCGCGGGGCAAGAAGATGCGCGCCGCGCCTACTGGGCCGAAAGGATCGGCGATGGCGTTCACCTAATCAGACTAGACAGTGTTCTTGATTTCACTGATTGGGGCGGAGCCGGATAACAAGGCGTTGAACGCCGACGGGCGCGTGCGCGCCCGCGGGTTAACGCCAAGCACGTTAGGCGGATCCTGGTTTCCGGTCCTTCATGCCACCCGATGGCGTGTACACGCCGTCCTTAACCGTTCCAATCCGAGGCGGGATAGCACCTGCCGGTGTGCGTTCCTGAGCAACGTCATACAAGTCATAAACGGCGTCAAGTGTCAGGCAGATCGTCTGAGTGGCCGCTTCGACATCTGTTGTCTCTCACGCTATCTCACCTCGAGTTTCTCAGCGAAGATCACCCTGACAGGGGGTTGATTTCTCAGATTGGAGGGTGGGTGCGTGCCGGGTTGGATAAGGGCACAAATGGAGAAGCCCCGGCGCGGTTGAGGCGAAGCCGGGGCTGATTTGGGGATTCTTCTCGGGGTTCAGAAGGGCAGGTCGAGCTGGTCGCAGGCGTTGTCGATGGCCACGTGCCTGTATTCCCTGATCGCGGTGCGCAAGTCGACACAGCGAAAGAGAAGGAGGTACGCCGAGCGCGCTTGCGGTGAGAGCGGCTCACCAAAGGCCAGCCCGCCCAGGGTTAGGTCTGGATGCGCTGCGTGTAGCTGTTGGGCAGCAGCTGCGAGCGTGGCGTCCAGGGCGGCAAGGACGCCGATCGCGGGCGCGACACAAAGCTCGTCGAGCCCGGGCTGGATGATGGGACCAGCCTCCAATGGAATCGTAGTGCCCATGGTCACCCGACCTCCGGCAAAGCTGCCTGGACGTGCTCGACAGTCACGGATTTGGCCCGTGCGAGAGCTGCGGCCATGAGGGCGTGGTGAGCAAGGAGGTTCACTTTTCGTGGCAGACCTCCTGTGGCCTGGAAGGTTGCCTCGAGGGCTGCGGGATCAAAGAGCGGCAGCTCGGTCCCCGCGAGGCGAAGCCGGTGAGCAAAGTATCCGGACAGCTCCTCACGGGAAAGACCTGCGAAGTGATAGCGCATGACGATGCGCTGGCTGAGCGCCTCGTAGACAGCCATGCCCAGTCGACGACGCAGCTCAGATTGTCCCACCAGCAGCAGGCAAAGCCGATTCTCTGCGTCCATTTGGTAGTTGGTCAGGAGCCTGAGGTCTTCGAGCACGTCAGGCCTGAGATGATGGGCCTCATCGACGATGAGGATGGGGCGACACCGTGCCTCGGTGGTCAGGCGTGTGACCTCGGTTCGGATCTGCCGATACACGGCGGCACGGTTGCGCTCGGTGGGCAGGCCCATTTCCCAGGCGATGGCTTTGTAGACGTCCATGACGTTGCCGGTCGAGTGGGCGACGTAGACCACCTTGTGTAGCCCCGTGTGCAGTCCCGAGACTACCTTGCGACAGGCAGTGGTCTTCCCGCTGCCGCTGTCGCCCGTGACGAGGCCGATGCCCCTCATCTCGATGAGGTGATTGAGGCGGACCGACAGCTCCTGACTTGCAGATGAGACAAAGAGGTCATCAGGCTCGACCTCCTTGCCGAAGGGATGGCGGTTCAGGCCGAAGTGCTTGCGGTACATCATCGCTCTCCTTGGTCGTGGTGCTCGACGACGTCGAAGTCGCGCAGGCGAAGTCCTTCTGGCGGATTCGGTGCAACGCGGTCGGCACGCAGGACGGAGCGCACCTCGTTGTCGCGTTTGACGAAGCAGTTGGCATACGCATCGACGGGTTTGGCCAGGCCGACTTTGCGCCCCTTGACCCAGAGCTCGACGGGCTTGCCGACCCGGCTCGGGTCGAAGCGCAAAGAGACGGTTTCGCCGACGAGCGAAGCGTCCACCTCATAGACGACGCCCCGCAAGCTGACGGTTGTCGCCACCGGCGCGGAGGGGTACCACTTTCGCCGGAATCACCGGTACCCAGGAGCCCACCCGGTGATTTCGTAGCGGTTCTTCGCCTTGACCTGCGCCGGGTTGAGGGCGCACGTCGGCCTGGGCCGTCTGAGTGACGGCCACCGGGGTGCAGGCAACCTGCCCGGTCAGGCGGCGAGGCTCATGCCCTGTTCGATCGGTACCCTTTCCCGTCAAGGACGAAGGTCTCGGAGCGCTCGGTGAGTCGTTCGGCGATCACCTGGGCGTTGAGAGCGTCGGGAAAGACCTTGGTCCAGTCCTTGAAGGCGCGATTGGTGGTGATGAGGGTTGCACGGCGATAGTCGTAGCGCTCGGCGATGACCTGAAAGGCGAGCTTGGCTTGCGCGGGATCCATGGCCAGGACGGCGAAGTCGTCGATAGCGAGCAGATCCGCGCGTACGTAGCGACGGAGGGCGCGGTCCAGTGAGCCGTGGATGTCCGCACCATGCAGGTCGGTGAGCATGCGGGGTGCCGAGGTGAAGACGACGCGCTTCTGGGCTTGGCAAGCGCGATATGCAAGCGCTCGTGCGAGGAAGGTCTTTCCTGTCCCCGGCGCGCCAATGAAGATCGGGTTGATGCCCTTGGCGAGGAAGTTCAGATCATGAAGCCCCAAGTAGCGAGCCCGCAGCTTCTTTCGCGCTGGGTCGAAGTCAAAGTCGAAAGCATCCACAGTGTTGACTTCGGGAAACCGCGCATCTTTGATGCGTCTGTCGACCGAGCTGCGGATGCGGCTGTCCTTCTCTTCGTCGCAGAGGCGGCTGATGACGTTGGCGACGGTAAGGTTCTCGGAGGCCGCGCGTGCGAGAAGATCTTTGATGGCTCTGGCCATGCCCGGCAGGCGCAGCCAACGAAGCTTCTCGGCCAGGACCTCGATGTCACTTTCGTCTCCTGTGTATCTCATGACTGTGGGTCCTCCCGGTCTGGTTGTTGGGTAAGGTCGCCTGGGTCCCGAGTCATGGCGGGCGATACGAGGCGGTCGTAAAGGCCGAGGTCGGGCTCGCGTAGGGCGATGCTGTCGAGCGCAGGGTCTCCCAAGTAGAGCGGCTCTGCCGATGGGATGAGGCCCCGCTTATGGCGCAGGACGTACTCGATGTACTCAGCGCCCACATGGCCGGTCTTCATCACTTCCTCGAGGGCGCTCGCCGTCGCCGACTCTCCGAAGAGCTCGACGAGAAAAGTAAGGCGGACGATCTCACGCCTGATGGATCGCGTGCCCGCCGCGACTATCTTGAAATACTGCCCCCCCGCGCTCCCCAATCGTGCCAGCACTGGTGGAATCTCCGCGCCACCGGCCCGGGGCTTGTGGGCGAGTGCCTTCGCCCTGTGGGATGGGTCCTCGATGTCTTTGTTGATGTCCCAGGAGCGCGGATGCGTCGCGACGAGTTTCGGTCCGAGGTACATGGAGACCTGGTGGTCGTCACCGCGTACGAGCACGACTTGATCGACGAGGTGCGGGGGTACGGAGTAAAGGTTTCTGTCGAAACGCACGCGAAAGGTCTTGCTGACCGTGGCGGTTTCGATGTCGTCCGTGTTGAATGGTAGGTCATCGAGAGGCCGAAGCATCTGCTGCTCCTCGTGCTCGAAGACAAGAGCGGGAACCTTGCCTGTCACCTCGTGAATGCGATTGTTGGCAAACGTCTCCCGCCAGGCTGCTGCCTTCGTGTTCAAGTCGAGGAGATCGCTGGGGCGACACCCCGGCCAGAAACGTTCCCTGATGAAGCCAATGGGCCGCTCGACGAGGCCCTTTTCGTTACCGCGGGCGACGTTGCAGGCCACGACGCCAAAGTGGCGGGCGCGCGCATAGTCGAGGAAGCGCTGGTTGAAGACGGTCCCTGCGGCGGTGTGCGACTTCACGACGGTCTTCATGTTGTCGAAGATGTCGACCTTGGTGGATCCCTTGAAGAATCGCAGCCCCCTGTCCATGCATCTCAGAAATGAGCCCATCGTTTGGCTGAGCTGGAATTCCAGATAGAGGTAGCGAGAGTGGCAAAGCACCATCACGAAGGCGCTCACCCGCCTCGGGCAGCCAGGAAGTGCAAAGCCGAAGTCCGCCCAGTCCACCTGCACGGCCGCTCCTGGCAGAAACTCCAGCGTCAAGAAGGGCTCGCGCTCCGCACGTGGACGCAAAGTCCGCAGCCGATCCCGCAGAATCGTAATGCCGCCGCGGTAGCCCATCACCCGAAGGCGCTCCAGCACCGCTGGGGCACGCATATCAGGTGTCTCCCGCAGAATCTGCCGAATGACCCCATCAAAGGGATTGAGCAAATGCGCCCGAGGCGCTCCCGATAGCCTCTGCTTGTGTGAGCGATCTCCATCCAAAAGCTGGCGCACGGTCTTCCTCGCCATCTTGAGGTTTCGCGCTATCGCGCGTATGCCGAGCCCCTCGGCATAGGTCAGACGCAAAACCTCTGCGCGCCGCTGGGCGAAGATCTCATCGTCAGCGCTCATGACCCACCAACATGGTGCCAGGAAAGCCTCGGACCTCCAGATGGAGGTCAACCTGGTGGAGGCCGAGCCACTGGAGGCCATCGTCCCAGCGCAAAGCCCACTCGGTATCCTCGTTTGTCCCGTCCACAGACAACACAACCCGAACCGGTCCTTGATTCCAAGCTGCTAGGATCGCCAGAAGCCGACAGATCGTGCGGGGGGGCGGCACTGAGGGTGCTACCCCCGAAAGGCGGACCTCTGTCGCCCCCGTCTCGCTTCTCCGCCTTAGCCTCAATGTCAGGGTCGTCGGCTCGAACATGGTTGCCGACCATCAATGCCACGTCGGTCAAATTTTCGCAGGCATGATCCCCCACGCATCGACTTGCACGCTTGCGTGCCCTCGCAGCACGCTGCTGGTCGCGGTGGTCCTGGCGGCCCTCATCTGACTGACGGTGACGTCGGTGTGCCGCCCGCGCTGTACGGCGCCGGCCCTCTCTCCGGCACAATTCACCGCAGTAGACATGCCCACGGTCGCACTGCCGATGCACCCAGAACGGGCCTCCGCATTGCCGACACTGTCGCTCTCGAATCTCCAGTCGCCCTCGGCGAGGTCGAGGAACTGGACAGCGCCATCACCTTCCCGCATCATCGACACACCTGTGTGGGGAGTGTGCGGTGCCCTGGTTGGCGCTGCCCACGAAAGGCTCGGAGCGCCAACTCCGGGCCTTTCGTCATTCAACCTCTCGTCGGGCCAGCTTCATCCAGACCGGCCCGTTGCGCCAATTTCGGGGTGGGCTCCTGGGTACCGGTGATTCCGGCGAAAGTGGTACCCCTCCGCGCCGGTGGCGACAGACGGTCCTGTCTTTGTGTACCTTGCGCTTTTCCTCGAAGAGAAAGAGCGCACTGAAGTCTGCGCCGATGTCCGGCAGCCGCACCTCGTCGCAAGCGCGAGCCCAGCGCTCGAGCGGGGTCTCGCCATCAAGGCCTCTGTGAGGGGCCTGGTGGTACTCCCCCTCGACCCAGGTCCAGAGCTTGCGGTTGAGGGCTTCGAGGCTCGCAGTGTCTCCTTCGGCGAGGGTGCCAAGGCATTGCCGGCGCACCTCGCGGTGCCAGCGCTCCTGCTTGCCCTTGCCCTGGGGCTGGTGGGGGCGTGCGTGGATGAGAGTCACGCCCAGCCTGGCACAGACGAGGGACAGATGATGCGACCGATATGCTGCCCCGTTGTCGACGTAAAGCCGCAGGGGAAGTCCACGCCGTCGCAGCGCTTGCTCGAAGACGGGCATGAAACAAGAGACGTTTTCGCCGAGCGCGAAGGCAGCGTACGGGACGACTCGGGTGGCGTCGTCCATGAATGAGATGAGATACGTCTTTTGGCGGCGCTTGCCTCCGATCAGCACGGACGGTCCGTGCATCACGTCGCTCATCCACATCTCCCCCGCCTTCGCGAAGGCGAAGCGACGGCGGTCGTTGCTCGTTGGCGTCTCGGGCTTGCGAGCCATCAAGCCTGCACGAGAGAGCACCCGATGCACCGTGGCTGGCGCCAGCTCCAGGTCCTGTGGTACCTCGCCCGAGGCTCGCACGGCATCGATGACCATGCGCACAGACAGTGCGGGCCTGTCTTCCTTGACCATGCACAGAAGGTCCACGATGGACTGTGGGATCTTGCGTGCCTGCCCCTCGTCACTGCGCGCCTTGGGCATCAGGGCATCGAAGCCGCCGTGGCGATAGGCCTTGAGCCAGTCTCTGATGGTTTCGGCAGCGATACGGCTCCTGCGTGAGCCGGGGATGTCGTAGGTGCGGTCCGCCTTCTTTGCGATTTGCTCGCCCAGGCCTCGCTTGCCTTTGGGCCAGTGCAATAGGTCGGCAATCACACCATAGCGAAAGAGCGCGACGGCCTTGCGTCGCTCGTTGTCGTCGGCTTGGGTGTCCATGTTTTCTCCTCGGCGCCCGTGGTTTTGGCGGTGAGCGCCTATGCCTCGACCACTACAGGCGTTAGGGCGGCGGGTCTGGCCCCGTTTCGTGTTCGCGAGGTGTCCACAGTCTGCTGGCGGCTCGACTGCGGGGGCCGAATCCGACTGGCGCGGGCAAGGCGCCAAGCTGCTTCTCGGATTCGGCTCGTACGTGCCGCAGTACCGGAGTGCCCAGACGCTGGCGGACCTCAGCGAGCGTGGGCTCGCAGTTGCCGAGCAGCGCGGGCGTCGAGGTCACCAGCACCAGCAGGGCCGCCCGGGTGGCGCTGTAGCGGCGGCGCACCCATCGCACCGCCCCGGGCAGTTCGATGTCTGGCCGCAGCCGATCGGCGGCTGCCTCTATCGACGGCGCGGCCTCCACCGCGGTCACCACGGCCTCGACCTCCTCCAGGGAGCCACTGAGCCGAGACGCCAAGCAGTCGGGCAACAGGCTGAAGGTCCGATGTGCCGTCGGGCAGTAGTACCGGGCCACCCGCATCCCAGCTGGCTCCACCCGGGCGTAGGTCCCGAGGCTGCGAAAGCCACATTTGCTACCAGATCCGTGCGCCGGACACCGCTCGAGCCTTGCCTGTTGCCAGCCTTCCTGCTTAACGTATTGCTCGCTGGTCAGTACTGTCGCTTGGCGCAACTGCACGACCGGCCAAGGGCTCGCACGGTTGCCTCCGTGGCGGGCCCAACCTTTTTCTGGGGTCCCAAGGGCGGGCGTTATGCCTGCCGGCCGGTAGCCTCACCCAGATCCCCGTTTCCCGCAAAAAGCCACCTCACCCTTCTTCCGCTTTCCGCCCCCTCATCACCAAAACCACCAGGGACCCAGTGCGGGAATTCCTTCCTGGGGGTTTACGGATTTACGTGAGACCTAACAACATCCGTCACGTCCATGCTTCTCAGCTCCTCGCGAACATCACCGCGCTTCGGAATAGTCCGCCGCTCAACGCGGCCGTTTCCTTCGAAGACCCAGCTCGCGTGGACGAACTGGTTGCGGACGTCCAGCGCGTCATCCAGCGCGGCGTTGACCTTGTCAAACTCATTCTGTAGACCTAGAGACCGAAGAGCAGTCGCCTGATCCTTGACAAGCTGTACGAGCGCTCCGAGCGTCTTCCCTCTGACAGTCCGAAGCAACGTTACCTCGTCCAGCCGCGCGGTGATCCACAGCAAGTCGATAAGCGCCTCCTCCAGGTAATTGGCCTGTACTACCAATTGCCCCAGTTCCCTCAGGAACGTCTCCGAGAAGTCTGGCTCACTGTCACCGTCGTCCATCGCTACATCTTAGGTCAAATCTGCTCATCCTCGTCAACGGCAAGTAGACCGCCTAACCCAGCGTTGAACTTGACAAAGCCCGCCGAAGCTTATGAGAACCTAGACATGTCAACGCGGCGCAGGCACTATGGGGTTGCTGGCGTTCGTGAAGTGGGCTTTGCAAGTTAACGCCAACACGTTGGGCGGACCGGCACGGGGAGAGGGCGAAGTGCGGAGGGGCTCGAGGCTTCGGTGAGTAAGGGGTGGGAGTTCCGGACCGTGAGCCGACAAGGGATGGGTGTGGCTGTGTCGATGTCGGGAGGGTACTGGTCTTGAGACGTCTGTCTGCAAAGGGTGGGAGATCCGGACCAAGAGCCGACAAGAGTCGAGCACGGCCACGTCGATGTAGGCGGAGCTTTGGTCGGTCGCAAGGATCGGTTGTGCAGATTCGGATCGGTCTTCCCGGCGGGGCGAGGCAAAGGAAGCAATCGTGGAAGTTGGCTTCCTGGACATCTCTTAGAGATCTCTGGCAAGAGTTTGAAACTGAGAGAAGCGAGGTCATTGACCCCCGCTGCAAGAGTGCGAGTGCGAGGCCGGAATACGGAGGCAACAATTCGGACGGTTTGAAACGAAGAAAGGAACAGGAAGTGCCTGGCCCGAAGACGACTGCGGCGACGTCCTGGAGGGAGGCACCAGAGGGGTGCACGATGAGTTCAGCCGCCCAACAAAGGCTTGCAACTGACGAAGCCCAGAACGTTGGTGGACAACCAAGATGGGTCTTGGGCCCTTGAAGCGCCTGCGGGGTTGTGAGAGCCTATTGAAGGGCTTCGCAGCTGAAGCCCGACACGTTAGCCCGACAAGCCAGCGCACGGGGCGGGGCGGCGAAGGAGAGCGCGCTGTCACCTCGCCTCAAATCGGACACGCCGACCGCCAGCAATCGGCCCGGCTTGCAGTGTATGTACGATGTAGTTACACTGCTGGGACGTGAAGCCGCTTGAGTTTGAATGGGACCCTGACAAAGCAGCCGCCAACAAGCGGAAGCACAAGGTTTCGTTCGAAGAGGCAAGAACCGCGTTTTTGGATGAAAACGGGTTGGTAATCGCGGACCCAGAGCACTCGAGAAACGAAGAGCGATTCGTGCTCCTGGGACTCAGTGCCAGCTTGCGTATTCTGATTGTCTGCCACTGTTACCGGCGAGACGACTCTGTCATCCGGATTATTTCGGCGCGGAAAGCCAACGGCTCAGAGCGCATCCAATACGAAAGAGGCCGAGGACGATGAATAAGAACTACGACTTTTCGGAAGCTGTCAGAAACCCCTACGCGAAGCAGCTGAAGAAGCAGCTCACGATTCGGGTCGACACGGATACGATCAGCTACTTTCAGCAGCTGGCTCAGGAGTATGCGGTCCCCTACCAAACGCTCATGAACATGTACCTTCGTGACTGTGCGACTACGCGTGCACGGCCGCACTGGGCGCCGGGGACGAAACGGCGGGCTAACAAAGGCTTGAAGACTGACAAAGCCCAGAAAGTCAGTGGAAGACTCAAAAAGGCAAGTGGGTCTTGAGGGGCCGATGGGGTTGTGGGACCCTGTCGAAGGGCTTTGCAGCTTAAGCCCAACACGTTCGGCGGACCGGCCCGGGGAGAGGGAGAAGTACGGAGGGGGCTCGAGGCGTTGGTCTGGAGGGGAGGTCGACCGGGACCAAGAGGCGAGAAGGGATGGGCGTGGCTGTATCGATGTCGTCGGAGCACTTATCGGGCGCCAGCATCGGTTCTGTCGGGTGCCAGCATCGGTTCTGCAAATAGGGTCCAATGTCCTCTGGGCGGCCGCCGGTAGAGCGAGGCAGAGGGAAGTGTTTGGGGAGGGATGCTCGAAGGGATGAGGCCGGCCAGTCGGTGACACCCATGAAAATGGGGAAACGAGGCCGGGTGCTCGCAAGCGCATGGATGGCAGGGCCGGATTCGCTCGCATCGGGGCAGGCGGTTCGGGCCGGATAAGGACCGAAGGACGCAGGGCCCGAAGACAAGTGCGGCGACGTTGTTAAGGGAAGCACCTGAGATGTGCATGATGAGTTCAGCCGCCGAACAAAGGCTTGCAGCTGCCGAAGCCCAGAACGTTGGTGGACAACCAAGATGGGTCTTGGGCCCTTGAAGCGCATGAGGGGTTGTGAGAGCCTATCGAAGGGCTTCGCAGCTGAAGCCCGACACGTTGGGCGGACCACATCGCGCTATGCCATTGACTTAGTAAGCCGTGGGCTTATACTTCATGAGTGCGATTTGCCTGGGATGAAGCGAAGGACGCGTCAAACCGCTCCAAGCACGGCGTGTCGTTCGAAGAGGCAAGTTCGCTTTTCACCAGCGGGGAGGATTATCTTGAGATCTTCGATGACGCGAACTCTTTGGACGAGGACAGATTCATCGCGATAGGCCCAGTTATCCGAGGGGTTATCGTCGTCGTCTATACTGAGAGAGATGGCGACACGATTCGAATCATCAGCGCACGCTGGGCAACCAAGCGCGAAGCGAGCCGGTACCGAAGTTACAAGGAAGGAGGCTGAAAACATGATTGATGAGCTAACGGACGAGCAGTTGTCACGGGCAATATCAGCGCGCCTGCGTAAGCGGCTGATGGACGGGAAGATTGAGTCTGGCGAGGATGTGTCCGCTCTAAGGCATTTCGTTGGGTTGACTCAACAGCAGTTTGCCGAGGCTATGGGAATCAGCGTTCACACATTGCGCAACTGGGAACAGGGGCGCCGACATCCGGAGGGCCCTGCAATCGGTCTGCTCCGGATCGCGGCTCGTCATCCACGGATCATTCGCGAGAACGTGAAGACAGCCGCATGATTCCGATGCAGCCGCCCAACCCAGCGTTGAACTTGTCAAAGCCCGCAGGCGCTTTCGAGAACCTAGACACGCCAGCGCGGTGCAAGCGCCATGATGCTGTGGGCGTTCGCGAAGTGGGCTTTGCAAGTTAACGCCAACACGTTAGCCGGAACCCATCCTTGACCTCGTATATACTTGTGTATATACTTCTAGGATGTCGGCCCGAGCAAAGATTTTTCAGAATGGCGGCAGCCAGGCCATCCGCTTGCCTAAGGCTTGCCGTTTCCCAGATGGCCAGGACGAAGTAGTGGTTCGTCGCTCGGGAAAGCGAATTATTCTTGAGCCCGCGGATGAGTGGTCAGATTCGTTTCGTTCCACCCTAGGAGGTTGGCTCGAAGAGATGGAGAGGCCTCGCCAGCGGGCCATCTCCAACAAAAAGAATCCTTTTGATTTATGAAATTTCTGCTCGATACTGATACGGTCAGTTACGCGCTTCGAGGGCAGGGCGGTGTGGGCTCTAAGATCTTGAGTCTCAAACCCTCGCAGTTGGCGGTCAGCTCCATAACGGTAGCGGAACTGCGATACGGCGCTGAGAGGAAAGCTTCACAGCGGTTGCACGCTCTGGTTTCAAATTTCCTCAGCGGAGTAGAAGTCGTTGATTTCGACAACGACGCAGCTGCCATCTTTGGTCGAATAGCGAGCCTACTCGCCGAGAGGGGCAGTCCAATCGGGGACTTTGATGTTCTCATAGCTGCCCACGCTATCTCGCTGAAACGAGTTTTGGTGACCAACAACACGAAACACTTTTCTCGCGTGCCGGGTTTGAAAATCGAGAACTGGAATGATGCAAAATGACTCTGGAGAATACCGCCGGCTAACTCATCGTTCAAGTCTGACAGCGCCTCGACTGTTGTCTCTCACGCTATCTCACCTCGAGTTTCTCAGCGAAGATCACCCGGGCAGGGGGTTGATTTCTCAGATTGGAGGGTGGGTGCGTGCCGGGTTGGATAAGGGCACAAATGGAGAAGCCCCGGCGCGGTTGAGGCGAAGCCGGGGCTGATTTGGGGATTCTTCTCGGGGTTCAGAAGGGCAGGTCGAGCTGGTCGCAGGCGTTGTCGATGGCCACGTGCCTGTACTCCCTGATCGCGGTGCGCAAGTCGACACAGCGAAAGAGAAGGAGGTACGCCGAGCGCGCTTGCGGTGAGAGCGGCTCACCAAAGGCCAGCCCGCCCAGGGTTAGGTCCAATGCTGTTCACTTAAGAAACCTCGTAACCATCTGAAAATATTGTGCAATTCGTCTTGACAAGGCCCGAGGCTGCGAGCGCCGGCCTTCATGAGCCTGCTTCGTGGACCTGGCGATCACTTTCGAGCGTTCTTCAAACTGACCAGTGGCTGTGCGGACAAGTTCGACCGGACACGGACATGGAGCGCCCGCAGCGTCTTGATGTGGCTGATGGTCCTGACGATGCCGGACCGAAAGATGAGCTATCGACGGAGCTTGCGGATCGTGGCGTACTACGGGCGCAAGGTGTTCGATTGGGCGAAGGTACCGACGTTGTCGTCCATCAGTGAAGCAAGAAAGAAGGTCTCGATCGAGACATGCCGTGGGTTGCTGCACCAGCTGGTCGAGCGGTGCGAGTCCATCATGCCGACTCCGAAAACCCCGTGGGGGAAACGTCGATTCATCGCGTTCGATGGAACGCGGGTTGTGTTGCCGCGCAGCGCGGATACAGCGAGGAAGATGGCGCGGCCGAAGCGGCCGAATGGGACGTCGGTGCACAATCCACAAGGGTTGGTGGTGATGGCTGCGGATGTGTTTCGCCGTCTTCCGTTGGATTGGTCCCTGACCGGAAAAGGCATCGGCGAGAGGACGTCCATGCAGAAGCTGGTTCACCGATTGCCGTTCAAGGCAGGCGACGTGGCCGTCATGGACAGAGGGTTTCCGAGTCGCCACCTGTTCTCAGCCTTGATTGAACATGGCGTTGACATCATTGCGAGAATGAGCGCATCGAAGGCGACGGCGTGGAAAGAGCTCAAGCCATTCTTGTCTTCAAACAAGAAGACCGCGAAAGTGACACTGACGCTTCCGGGGGCGAGAGGGAACATTGAGCTTCAGGTGCGCGTCGTCGAGCGCGACGCAAAGCCAGGCCGCCCGAGGAAAGGCACGAAGAACGAAAGGATGGTCATCGTGTCCACCTTGAGCGGAAAGGACGGATTCGATCGCAAAGACATCATCAAGCTCTACGCCTCTCGATGGGGAATCGAATCTCTCTTCAAGGAAATGAAGAGCTTCATGCAGACCGAGGACTTCCACAGCAAGAGCGTCCAAGGATGTGAACAGGAACTCATTTCCGCGATGATCTGGATAGCCCTGGCATCGTTCCTTCAAGCAGAAGCGGAGCGTACCCTTGATGGCCGACGCGTCGTTCGCGCAGACTGCCTACGAGCGGCCGGTGATCTGCTCTCTGCGATGCTTTCAGGAAAATCCATCCATGAACAGATGGACGATGACATCGCCGCCCTTCGAATGTTCGCGTACGCCCCACAACAAGACAGGCACTATCCGAGAGAGTGCAAACGTCCCTTCGGTCGCACCATCCAAAGGGGTGGTGCTTAAGTGAACAGCATTGGGGTTAGGTCTGGATGCGCTGCGTGTAGCTGTTGGGCAGCAGCTGCGAGCGTGGCGTCCAGGGCGGCAAGGACGCCGATCGCGGGCGCGACACAAAGCTCGTCGAGCCATTCCAGCCTTATGGGCAAAACCCCAGCTGAAGTCTACGAGTCGCATCCCCGCGCCCCCATGCCGGACACCCTGCTCAAAGAGGTGCTCATCGTCCGGGCCCCGCGGCGTGTTCGGCGTGACGGAACTGTCTCGGTGGCGGGCACCGACTTCGAGCTTACTCAAGGATATCTGTCCGGACGCACCGTGACGGTGGCAAGAACGCTCCTTGACGCCAGCGAACCGCCTTGGGTGGAACATGAGGATCAGAGGCTCGCGCTCCACGTCGTCAATGCGCAGAAGAATGGCAAGTTTCCTCGGCCCCACCGTCCACAGCGTGGAATTGATGCACTGCCGTTCGACCCGGCCGGAGCCCTGCTGGCCGCCGCCACGGGAGGCGCACGATGAACACCCAATGGCTTTCCCACTTCCGCCTTTCCGACCCACCCTTTTCCAAGGAGATCTCCGACGTAAACCTGTGGGTGCCATCCTCGCGGAAGGCCGTGCTGGAGGATCTGGTGGAGGCCTGCAGCGACCGCGGGCACGTGATGCTCACGGGCGAGCCTGGCGTGGGCAAGACCTGCGTGCTGCGTGCTCTGAGGCGCCGTCTTCCAGACGCAGGCTTCCGCCTGACGTACTGCCACAACGCCACCCTCGGCCGGCGTGACTTCTATCGGCAGCTTTGTCTCGCGCTCGGCCTGTCGCCGAAGGCAACCGCGGCAGCCGTCTTCTTTGAGGTGTCGAGCCACGTGCAGCAGCTCGGACAAGATCGCGTACATCCCGTCTTCCTGCTCGACGAGAGCCAACTCCTTCACCAAGATGTCTTGGATCACCTGCACATCCTCGCCAACTACGAATGGGACTCAAAGGCACTCCTGTCCCTCGTCATGGTGGGACTGCCAGAGCTGAGTGATCGCATGAGCCTGCGCCGCAATAGGTCGCTTTTCTCACGCATCCACACGCGCCTTACCCTTGCCGAAGCAGCGCCCGAGGACACCGCCGAGTACGTGGCCTATCGGCTCGAGCGGACGGGTGGCAGGCAAGACGCCTTCACCAGCGACGCCCTAGCCCTACTGCACGAGGCCTCTGGCGGCCGCCTCCGCGACATCGACCGCATCTGCACTGGAGCGCTCAAAAGGGCGGCACGCAAGGGTCTGAAACGGGTGGACCCAGGAATCATTGAACAGGCCTCAAAGGATTAAAGCAGACCTCGCGTCACCGCCCCGATGGCCATCGCCGACGTGCCGCAGATCGCGCACGTATGCGATGGCCATTGCTTTATCTGCTCAGCTGCCACGCCAATCCCCATCAGTGACCACGACTCAATGTCCATCACCCGACGTGCGCGGCAACAATGGGAGGACGCGGTGCTATCGCTTGAGCCGAATGTGCGCCCCGGACTTTTCAGCGCCCAAGACGATCTCGACATGTGTGCCTTCGTACGGATCTGCACCCACTACCTGCAGATAGGGCATGGCTTGAAGAGGGAGCGCTCATCCGCGACGCGCACCTGCTTGCAGATATCCCCGGCGTCCTCATTCACGGGCGGCACGACATGAGCTGTCCCGTCGAGACGGCATGGGAGTTGTCTCGCGCATGGCCGGGCGTCAAGCTACAGGTTATTGAGGACACAGGTCACCTTCCGAGCGACACGAAACGCAGAGCACTGCTTCAGGCGCTTGACAGCTTCGCGCGGTAAGGTTGAGGAGCATTCCGTCCAACCCGGCGTTCAAGCTGACGAAGCCCAGGACTGCAGAGGAAATCCTGGATGCACCTGAGGCTCTTGAAGCGTTGAAGGGGTTGTGAGACCCTTTCGAAAGGGCTTCGCAGCTCAAGCCCAAACACGTTGGACGGACGAAGACTGAGCCTGTTTGTCGGTTGGCCACATGTGGTAAGCTCGACCCTGTGGAAGCGAGAATCGCTACTTTTTCTACTTTCGAGGAAGCCGACGAGGCTGAGGCGCGTTATTACGCCAGCCTAAGCGGTCAAGAGCGCCTTGAAATTGTGGTCGAGCTAGCAAGTCGGTATTGGGGAGAACACGTTGAAGATTCCGGACGATTGGCGCGAGTTTATCGGGTTGATGAACTCTCACGGCGTTGATTACCTGCTGGTCGGCGGCCATGCAGTCGGGTTTCACGGGCATCCTCGCCTAACGGGAGACATCGATTTTTTCGTCCGACCGACCGCAGAGAACGCTGCTGCTCTGGCAAGAGTTCTCGAAGAGTTCGGCTTTGAGAAGACGGATGAACTCCGAAAGGAGTTCGCGAAGCCGGACAAAATTGTGCAGCTCGGGCGCCCACCTTTCCGCATCGATTTGCTGACGTCGATCTCCGGCGTTAATTTCGCCGATGCTGAAGCCGAATGTATGGCGGCTGTGCTCGACGGTGTCGCCATTCGGGTGATCGGTAAAGAGGCGCTACTGACCAACAAGCGCACATCGGGCCGTCCCAAAGACCTGGTTGATGTCGCGGAGCTGGAGAAGGTGGATCGCGTAAAGGGGCGTTAGCCCTTAGCGCCGTCCAACTAATCCCAGTGATCACTTGTGTTGAACCTGGTACCCGGCATGGGCGAACCTGAGATGTGCATGATGAGTTCAGCCGCCGAACAAAGGCTTGCAGCTGCCGAAGCCCAGGCCGTTTGTGGAGAACCAAGATGGGTCTTGGGCCCTTGAAGCGCCTGCGGGGTTGTGAGAGCCTGTCGAAGGGCTTCGCAGATGAAGCCCGACACGTTCGACGGACGAGAATTTGCCGATGGGCGCAGGGAGAATAGACGCCATCCTGATCGCGGGTGCGAACGGCGCCGGGAAAACGACCTTCGCTAGGCAGTTCCTGCACGTCCGTTATCCCGAGGCGACTTTCCTAAACGCAGACGAAATCCAAAGGGAGCGCCACGAGTTCGCCCATCCGTTCGTGGCGGGCCGAGAGCTGCTGCGTCGCTTGTCGCATCTAGAGTTCTTGCGGAGAAGCTTCGCGATCGAATCGACGCTGGCCTCGCGGATGTATGCCCGGAGGATCTTAAAGTGGAAGAGCCTCGGATATCGCACGCAGCTCCACTTCATCGAGCTGCCATCGGCGGATCTTGCCTTGAAGCGTGTGGCCGCCAGAGTCGCCGCGGGTGGTCATGATGTCCCGGCGGAAGATGTCGTGAGGCGATTTCAGCAGGGAATCGCGCTGTTCGGCAGCGAATACTCGCACTTGGTCCATCGGTGCTATCTTTGGAAAAGTGACGAGCGAGGCCTAACTCTTGCACAACGACGCGAAAACCCCTGAAGACTCGGAGGAGTTGGAAGCCCTTCTGGAGGCGGCAAGGCGAGCGAACTGGGACGCTCAACATGGCCCAAAGCATTTGCGTTCTGGGCGATACTTCTCCTACGAGAAGCCAACAAGTCAAAACGGAGCATCGGTGGCGAGAGACGCCGCCGTCGAACCAGGCATTGAAGACTGACGGCCGCTTCGCGGCCGCAGCTTAGTGCCCGACACGTTGGCCAGACTTAGCGTCACACGGAGAGATCACGCTGCGATCGCTTTTGCCAGTTCCTTCTTCGATGCGCCGAGTGCGAGGAGTGACCGAACCAATAGGTCCAACGACACTGACGGATCTCCAGTCTCCATCTTGGCCACCCGCGACTGGCTCGACCGAATCATCTTGGCCAGATCAGTTTGCGTAAGTCCACGGCGCTCTCGTCGACCCCTGAGGGAATCGCTGAGGTGAAGCTTCAGCTCCACGTAGCGTGCCTCTTCTGGCGTCAGCTCCAAAAATTCCTCGGCATTGCCGACCTTCCAGCCCTTCTTTTCGAGTGCAGTTCGCTTTGTCTTACGCATCGTCATACTCCCTCAGCCGTCGTTGCGCGGTTTCGATCGCGCTCTTCGGCGTTTGATTGGTTTTCTTCTTAAAGACCTCAGCAAATATTATGGCGTCTGAATCGGTTCGATAGACGAGCCTCCATGTACAGTCCCTGTCGACGATTCGTAGCTCATGACACCTCGGCCCGATCACCGGCATGGGACGTGACTGCGGCATCGACAGCGTCTCCCTGCTTGAAGCATTCTCAGGAGGAAGCCCGCCTCTAGCCGCGCTTCTTTGCCAATGGGTGGCGTTTTCACCACAGTTTTAAGCCAAACAAGGGGCTTGTCCTTGGGACTCACTTTCCACAAGAATATGTCATTTCTGACATGGCGTCAACAGGTTCTGTGCATGCCTCCCCGGGTGCGCTGGCCAACCCACGCCCTGAGGCGGACCGCAAGGATTAGGGAGAGGATTCGGCAGCAAACTTCAGGAGGGGTGACCCCCGCCTCTTGAGGGCCTCGAGGTAGGTGGATTCGTCGTACGAGACGCGGTCGTGCCAACAGCGCCAGAGGATGCGGATCCACTTGAAGGCCAGGGCACGAATGGTGGCGTTTGTGGGAGACGCCCTTGGCTTTGTGGCGCTCGTAAAAGGCTTTTGCCCAGAAGGACCTGGGGATGGTCTCGCCGACCCACTCGACGAAGCTCTGGCGGAGGAAGGTGGAGCAGATGAAGCGCCAATGCACCCAGCTCTTCTGGCCGCTGCGTTCGGTGACCGGGGCGACGCCGGCATACTTTTGCATCGAAGCCGCGTTGGGGAAGCGCTCTCGGTTCTCTCCGAAGGCTGCGAGCAGACGCGGGGCCAGAGCGGCGCCAGCGCCGGGGAGCTGCTTGAAGATGGCGGAATCGGGGAGTTTGGCGCACGTGGCCTCGATGGTGTCGTCGAAGCTTTGGATGGCC
This sequence comes from Myxococcales bacterium, assembly GCA_022184915.1. NCBI lineage: Bacteria > Pseudomonadati > Myxococcota > Myxococcia > Myxococcales > Myxococcales bacterium. The sequence continues at coordinate 640,427 of JAGTJU010000003.1, forward strand.
TTGTTCACCTCACGGAGCTGGCCGATGAGGCCCCTGACCATCAAGATGGCCGGCTCGATGACGGCAGAGTCCTGCGTGAGGGGGCGGGCCTCTGCGATGGCCTGGAGGCGCTTTTCGATGATGGCGGAATGGCGGAGGTTGCCCTCACGGAAAAAGGTCCTGAGGGTCTCTGGGCGCGCCCTCTTGAGTGCCTGGAGGATTGGCCACCGTTCGACGAAGTCCAAGAAGACATCCGTGAACTTGTCTCGAAAGAGGCTCAAAACCAAGGGATGGTAGGCTTTGAGATGCCACGTGAGGCGGTTGGTCAGGCGGGTGCGGTCCTGCACCAGCTGGCGTCTATCCTGCACGAGGCGGCGGAGCTGACGCATCTCCGGCTGCAGGGGGAAGAACCGCTCGGGGTGCCGCAGGACGAAGTCGGCAGCGAGGAGGGCATCGGAGGGGTCGTCCTTCGCCCGGGAAGGCGTGAAAGTCTGGCGGTACTTGGCGAGGCCATCTCGCCTCACCGGGAACAGCACGAAGCTGTCGTACTCGAGGAGGGCGGACACCACCGGGCCCCGTTCGAGCTCGAGATGTCCCGCCTCGATGCTCGCCCCTGTCGAGCCATTCACCAAATTGGAACGCAACACCCATACCAGCGTTGAAGACGTACAAGGCCATGACTGTCACCTTGAACCTAGACACGGCAGCGGTGCGCCGGCGACAATGCGGTCTTGGGCGTTGATGGGCTTTGCCGCTTAACGCCAAGCACGTTAGCCAGACCCGGGGCGCCCACGACACCCGCCATGATGGGCCTTGAAAATGGTATCGCCCGTGATACCATTCTAGGGACGTGGTGATTGTTGTTGATACATCCGTACTTGTCGCTGCCTGGCGGTCAAGACAAGGTGCGTCGTTTGCGCTGGTGTCTCAGATTGGTTTGGGGAAGTTTGAAGTGGCGGTTTCGGTTCCGTTGGCTTTGGAATACGAATCAGCACTGCTTCGAAATCTGGCGCCCGGTAAGTTAACGCCCGGAGACGTCCGCATCTTTGTCGACTTTATTTGCAGCGTTGCACAGAGACAGGACATTTTCTTTTTGTGGCGACCGATGTTGCGAGATCCCAACGATGACATGGTAGCGGAAGTCGCAGTGGCCGCTGCGTGTAATGCGATCATTACCCACAACACCCGTGACTTTGCCGGATTGGACCGCTTCCAAATCACGGTACAGACTCCTCAGGAGTTCATTAGAACGTTAGGGGACAAAAGATGAGCACTCTAAGTCTTCGACTCCCAGAGTCGATCCATCAAAAGCTAGGTGAAGTCGCCGAAAAAGAAGGCGTTTCGATCAATCAGTTGATCAACTCTGCTGTGGCGGAAAAGCTTTCAGCCTTGCTGACTGAAAAATATCTCTCTGAACGGGCTAGCCGCGGTGATCGAAAGGCGTTCGAATCCGTCCTGGCAAAGATTCCCAATGCCCCCGCAGCGCCTGGCGATGAATTGCCGACAACACTTAGCAAGGTGGGCAAACGTCAGCTGGCTAACCAGGTGTTGCAGCAGTCGGGGCCGCAGAAGCGTTCGCGAAAAGTTGTTTCGGCCAAGCGGCGGCCCCGTAGCTGAAGCCCAACACGTTAGGCGCACAGAGGGAGACCATTCTTGACGACCGCCCATTTAGTCGTGGGATTGCCCTGTTCAGGCAAAAGCGTTTATGCGGCAGCTCTTCAGAAGGAAACTGGCGCCGTTTTGTTCACGCTTGATCACTGGTTGATTGAAGCCTTCGGTCGTCAGCCCCTAGGCGAGGCTGGGCATCCCGAACATGTATGCCGCGTGCTGAAGGTTCGAAGACTGATCTTGAACGTGGCTTGCCAGGTACTCGCGCGAGGGCTTGACGTAATCCTAGACGATGGCTTCTTCCTTCGTAAGCATCGACGCCAAGTGATCACCGAGGTCAACGGTTGTGGAGGCGCCGCCAAAATTCACCATCTTAACCCACCGCTGGAAGTTATTTTAGATCGACTAGCGAAGCGCAATGACTTCCTTCCGGAACACAATTTCTACATTGAAGATGCGCTGTTCATGAGGTTTGCCGCGCTCTTTGAAGCGCCGACCGATGGCGAAGGAGCGCAGCTATTGATAGCCAACGCCGGCGGTAATCGGGACCCTTGAGGCCTGGGTCAGTAACTTGCTCTGCCATGCTGGCGCCCAAGATTAACCAGGCCTTCCCAGGCCTTGAAGACAGACGAAGCCCAGGACTGCAGAGGAAAACCAGGATGGACCTTGGGCTCTTGAAGCCGCAGCTTAAGCCCAACCACGTTGGACGGACTGGCGATCGTGCTATTCCGAGATCATGCTTGCTCGCTAACATTACCGTGGTAATGTGGTTGTTATGGTGCTCGCAAAGTCGAAAGTTACCGCACAGGGTCAGATCTCAGTTCCAGCCGAGATCAGACGCGTGCTTGGCGTTGGACCTGGAGCGGTTCTCGAGTGGAACGAGGAGAACGGGAGGATCATTGTTACGCGGGTGAGGCAGCACAGTTCGGAAGAAATCCACGCGGCGCTTTTTCCGAGCGGCACGAAGAGGAGAAGCACGGAGGAACTCAAGGAAGGGATCAGGAAAAATGTCAGGGCCCGCTATGCGCGCCGTTGATACCAATGTCCTGGTCCGCCTGTTTACGAGGGACGACGAAAAACAGGCGGCCTCTGCTGATGACTTCATACAAGGAGGAGCTTGGGTCTCCCATCTGGTGTTGCTTGAGACGAGTTGGGTGCTCACCAGCGTGTATGACGTGACATCGAAGCAGCTCATGGCGGCGCTGGAGATGCTACTGCAGCATGAGAGCTTGGTGATCCAGGACGCAGATGTTGTCTCTTCGGCACTCGGCCTGTTCAAGGAGAATCCATCGCTCGGCTTCTCAGATTATCTTGTTCTTGAGGTAGCGCGGAAGGCCGGTCACCTGCCACTAGGGACGTTTGACAAGCAGTTGGGGAAAGTCGATGGAGCGCATCGACTTTAAATTGGGCGTCCAACCAAACGTTGAAGCTGCCAAAGCCTTCCGGATGTCGTTGCAGAACCAAAATGGGTTATCGAAGGGCATGCTCCACCTGGTCGTGCACTTCAACGAAGGCTTCGCCGCTGAACGCCAAACACGTTGGGCGGACGGCTGGACCACGTTATGAACATCGTTCATAATCGACTTTATGGCGAAGCGATTGCAGGCGATCGGGAATAGCTCCGGAATCATTATCGACCGGCCAATTCTCGACATGCTCGGAATCACCTCAGAAACCGAACTCGAGGTGAAAACGGACGGCAAGAGTCTGATAATCACTCCGCTGGATGACGCGAAGAGGCGGAGCAGGTTGAAGGCGATTCAGGCAAGGACCCTTAAGAAGCACGCCGGGACGTTTCGGAAGCTGGCCAAGTAGTGGATTCCCCGGATTTTCTGACTCTGCAAGAGGTGCTCGCGCTGCATGCTGACCAAATTCGTGAGTTTGGCGGGGCGGATGGGGCAGAAGCATGGAGGGGCTTCGATCAGCTCTGGGGCAGCCCGAGGCAACGTTCGGCGGAGGGTACCTCCACAAGGGGTTGTTCGAGATGGCTGCGGCGTTGCTTTTCACATCGCGGAGAATCAACCATTCGTGGATGGAAACAAGCGGACGGCGCTGAACGCCGCCATGAAACTTCTTGGCGCTCAACGGCTTCGAGATCATCGATCCCGAAGAGCACCTGTATCCCGCGATGATAGCGCTGGGGTCGGACGAGAATGCCAAGGAAAACTTGGCGCTCCTGTTCGAGCGACTCTCGATTCCCTGGGTAGACTAGCGGCAACTGACGCCGCCGAACCCGGCGTTGCAGCTGCCAAAGCCGCGGGGCTCAAAGCAGAACCTAGACAGCCCTGTGGTGGGCAGGCACCATAGGGGATGTGGGCATGAGCGATTCATGGTACGAAGACGGCCGTTTCCATCCCCGACGCGATATTCGAAGACGCAGAGCGCCTTGCTCGTAGTATGAAGCGTTCTCGTGCAGCGAACTCTACAGCCGTGCGTTGTCGGGATACGTTGCTCGTCACGCCCCGGACCAAGTGACCGAGGAGATGAATCGGGTTGTTGCGGCGGTGGACGAACCTAACGACACGTTCGCCACAACTGCTGCCCGCCGCACATTGAGGCGCGCCGAGTGGTAGCCGTGAGTCAAGGAGACGTTTGTTGGGTAGACTTCGGAGAGCCAAGCGATTCGGAACCAGGGTTCCGAAGGCCCAACGCAGAAGGACAAAGGCATGCTGGGTGCTTGAAGCCCAGTCGCGGTTGTGGAACCCTGTCGTGGGCATTGAGCTTAAGCCCGAGACGTTAGGCATTCACCCGTGGACTATCAGATACATCGCGAGAAGGCGGTCCTGGACTCGACGGGGTACATGGAAATTGGGCCAGGGAGGTATTCGGGAAAGCATTGGCAACAGGGGTTTCTCTTTGTATGGGAAGATGCTTTCGGGATGGCTGAGGGAATCCTCGCCAAGCACGTCGCCAACTACGATCACTTCTCTATGATCGACATCCCGAAGCACGTCGGCGAGAAGGTGGTGGCTGAATGGCGCGACGTCGCAGATCGTTTGGAAGACATGAGTTCTGAGCAGGCACACACAGCCCTCAATCTGTCCGCCGCGTATCGTGACCGAGTGGACGGAACACCCATGAACGACGCGAAAACCCCTGAAGACGCGGAGGAGTTGGAAGACCTACTGGAGGCGGCCAGGGGAGCGAACTGGGACGCCCAACATGGCCCGAAGCATCTGCGTTCTGGGCGATACTTCTCCTATGAGAAACCGACGAGTCAAGGCGGAGCATCGGTTGCGAGAGACGCCGTCGTTGAACCCGGCATTGAAGACAGTCGGCCGCTTCGCGGCCGCCGCTTGACGCCAACCACGTTCGGCGGACAGGGCGTGCGGCACTTGCGGGCGATACCGGGATATCGTGACCAATAAGCCACCGAAAAGAGCGAAAGGGAACGCCTCGAGCTTTTTGGAGCAGCTCATGAAGGGCCCAGTGACGTTGGGAGACGCTCTGTCGGCCATTCGAGAGTCCGAGGAGATGAGCCTTTCGGAGTTCGCAGCGATTTTGGAGGTTTCGCGCTCGCACCTTTGCGACCTGGAGCAAGGGCGTAGAGCCGTCAGCCCCGGGCGAGCAGCACGCTTCGCGAAGGCGTTGAAGCAACATGAAGCTCAGTTTGTACGACTTGCGCTGCAGGACCAAGTGCATGCAGCGGGGCTCAAACTGAAGGTCGAAGTCCATGCGGCGTGAAGCCCAGGACTGCCGCCGAACCCGGCGTTGCATATGCCCAAGCCGCGGGGCTCAAGCAGAACCTAGACAGTCCTGTGATGGGCAGGCACCATGGCGGATGTGAGCGATCAGCGATGAGGCTTTGCCGCTTGACGCCAACCAAGTTCGGCGGACGGCTGGACCACGTTATGAACATCGTTCATCATCGACAGCCGGACGGCAAGAGTCTGACAATCACACCAGTGGATGACGGGAAGAGGCGGAGCAGGTTGAAGGCGATTCAGGCGAGGCAACGTTCCGCGGAGAGTCCATGTTGACCGTGGGCATCTTTGTGTTCGACGAGGTCGAGGTCCTCGACTTCGCAGGGCCTTTCGAGGTCTTCTCGACGGCATCCCGGGTGAGCGCAAAAGGGGGGGCCGTCCCGTTTCGGACCGTCACCATCGCCAAGTCCTGTGCGTTCCCGGGGTGGGCTCCAGATCCAACCTCACCACTGGTTCGGTGAACATCCTCACCTGGACGTCGTGATCGTGCCGGGCGGCGACGTGGCAGGGGAGCTACGCGATGACAGCGTCATCCGCTGGATCGCAGCGACCGCAGCCGCTGCGCGCCTGGGAAAGTCGACGGAGCTCATCGACTTTGAGTCGGTCGTCCTACAAACTCCCACGTTACAGCAGCCAAAGCTCTCAGATGAAGAACGACTGTCTCTTTTGCCGAATTGCCTCAGGCGTCATCCGGACGAGGACGATTGAGGAAGATGAGCACTACATGGCGTTTCTCACGATCTTTCCGAATACGCCCGGTTGCACGGTGGTGATTCCTCGTGAGCACACGCCGAGCTACTTCGTGGAGGCCAATCCTGCGACCCTCGCGGGGTTGATGGACTTCTCGAAGCAGGTCGCAAGCGTGCTCGACGCAGCATTCGATGACGTAGGTCGCACGGCCCTGGTTTTCGAGGGGTACGGGGTAGATCATCTACACGCGAAGCTCTTTCCGATGCACGGCACGCCGAAGCCGGGTGAACCATGGCGGCAGATCAAGTCGGACATCAATGCGTGGAGCGACACCTACAAGGGTTACATCTCGAGTCACGACTGCAACACCTGCAGTGACGACGAGCTAGACCGGGTTCATGCGCATATCCTGGCCCGCAAGGCGACGCTGCCGAGCGCTCGTGGCGATACGGGGCCGAAGACGACCTGAGGCGCACGGACGGCGCAAAGTGCAAACGTTTGCGAAGTGAGCTACATCTTCCGCATGTCGCCACCCGAACCGGTTCGCCTCTTTGGCTCGTATACGTCCCCTTTCGTGCGCCGTATCCGGATCGTGTGCCTGGAGCTGGGCGTTCCCTTTTCCATGGTCGATACCATGACCCCCGAGGGACAGGCTGATTTGCGGCAGCGCAGCCCCATTTGGAAGGTTCCTGCGGCGGAGATCAACGGCCAGCTGGTGCTGGACTCCCACGTCATCTCGGACGTGTTGCTCGCGCGGTACGGAGGCCAGGGCCCCCTGGCTTCCTTGGCCCTGGACGATATCGAAGGTCGTAACGCCGTGAGCGTGATCGACGGTGCGCTGGATGCGCTCATCAACGTCTTCTATCTTGCCAAGGATGGGGTCACACCCGAGCAGGTGCCCTATCTCGAAAAACAAAGGGCCCGTGCGGCCAGCGCGCTTTCATGGTTGGACGCGCGGGTGCATGAGCCCTTCGTGACCTCGAAGCAGGCATTGGGGCTGCCCGAGGTGGCGCTGGGCACGGCGCTCGGCTGGATGCGTTTTCGCAACGCCTACCCCATCGGCACGCACCCGCGGCTGATGCGTTGCCTGGAGGCGCTGGAGGCGCGGCCGAGTTTCCTGTCGACCGCGCCCGGCTGACCCGTGTGCCGTGCAGGCGCCTGCACGGCCTTCAACGGTGCGGGGCCTCGGGCACCGGAGCTTCGGGCGCCGGACCCAAAACGTCGCGACAAGCGGCCGGTAACGTGGGCTCGGCCTTTGCCCTGGCTTCCTTGCGCCGCTCGAGGGCCGCGCGGCTCTCGTCAGAGATCCACCACGAGAGCTTGTCGCAGCCGGGCTCGGACCCAAGCGGGGGCTGAGGCTCGCAGTGCGGGCTGTCCGTGGGGCAGCGCAGGCGCACATGGAAGTGGTCGTGGTGCCCCCACCACGGACGAAGCTTGGCCAACCAGGCCCGATCCGTGGGCACGCTGTCGCAGATGAGCTGTTTGACCCGCGCGTGCACGAAGATCCGATCCACCTCGGGGGCTGCCGCCGCCAGCGCGAGCACCCGTGCGAGGGACGGATGCCAGGCCGACGTGGCCCGCTTCGTGGCGAGATCCACGACCGCCGCGGCCTCGAAGCGGTTGCGCTCGGCTTCGCTGAGGGCGCGCCGGCGCGCCTCGGGTGGCGTGACGTACCAGATGTCCACGTCGAGACCCGTCTGGTGGCTGGCGTGGCCCGTTGGCGCGGGCCCTCCGCGGGGCTGCGACAAGTCGCCGACCATGAGCGGACCCAGCTTGGCCTTGGCCACCTGACGGCTCAGTTTGCGGACGTAACGAACCAGGTCCGGGTGGCCGAACGTACGCCTGCGGTGGGGACGCGTCACCTGGTAGGTGGGGTCGTGTTCGGGCAACGCCTGTGCCCCCGTCAGGCACCCTGCACTGGTGCCGCCATAGACCTGCGCCGGGCCCGTCGTGGGCACGCGCACCCGGCTCCAGGGCACGGGGTCCGCAGGAAAGCGGTCGGTCGAGACCCCGGGCGCTGCCGAGGCGCTGCCCAAAGACAGAGCGAGCGCCGCGACCCTCAGCCCAGCTTCCACGTGGTGCCGCTCGTGCCGTCGAAGAGCTTTACGCCCTGGGCGGCCAGCTCGTCGCGGAGCTGATCTGAGAGCGCAAAGTCCTTGGCTGCGCGGGCCTGCGTGCGCGCCGTGATGCGCCCCTCGACCCAGGCCGGATCCAGCCCCCGGGCGTGAGCCCGCCGATCGCGTACGCGCAGCAGCAGCGCCTCGGGCACCTGGGCGCCGATGCCCAGGTGGCGGTCGAGCGCCGCGAAGCCAGCCTGGGCCAGATCCACCCAGGCCTTCGGCACCTGGCCCCCTTTGCCGAGGGCCCGATCACACAGCTCGTTCACGGCGCGCAGGAAGTCGATCATGTGCGCCAGGGCCACGGGCATGTTGAGGTCGTCGTCGAGGCTGTCGGCGAGCCGCTCCGTGAACGCCGCGAGATCGGCGGGCGGCGTTTCGGCCTTGCCACCCAGGCGCTTTTCCGGGAGCGAGGCCAGGCGCAGCTGGGTCTCGTAGAGGTACTCGAGCCGCCGCTCGGCCTCCTCGAAGAGCGGAAAGCCCGTGACCTTGCCGGTCTCGTCTTGGGTCCAATCGAGGTTGAGCGGTGAACGGTAGTGCACCGTGAACATGCCCAAGCGGACCGCTTCGGCTTCGACCTTCGCGAACACGTCGCGGCAACCAAAGAAGTTGCCGAGGCTCTTCGACATCTTCTCTTTGTTCACCTGGACGAAGCCGTTGTGCATCCACAGGCGCGCCATGGTGCAGCCGGTGGCGCCCTCGCTTTGCGCAATCTCGTTTTCATGATGAGGAAAGACGAGATCCAGGCCCCCACCGTGCAAATCGAAGGAATCGCCCAGGTGCTTCATGCTCATCGCCGAGCACTCGATGTGCCAGCCGGGCCGACCGGGACCCCAGGGGCTTGGCCAGCTGAGCTCGCCCTCGCTCGCCCCCTTCCACAGCGCAAAATCGTGCGGATGGCGTTTGCGCGCGGCTTCTTCTTCGTCGGTGCGCCCGCTGGCGCCCGCTTCCAGATCCTCCACTTTGCGGTGGGACAGCTTGCCGTAGCTCTTGAACGCGGGCACGTCGTAGTACACGTCGCCGCCCGAGACGTAGGCCATTTTGGCCTCGATGAGGCGGCTGATGAGCGCGCGAATCTCATCGAGGTGCTCGCTGACCCGCGGCTCACGATCCGGCGGCAGATTCCCGAGCGCCGCCATGTCGGCGTGGTAGGCCTCGGTCATGCGCTGGGCCAACTCCAGGGGATCTTCGCCTTTGTCCCGCGCCCGGTTGAGGATCTTGTCGTCGATGTCGGTGACGTTGCGGACGTAGGTGACCTCGAGCCCCCGCGCGCGCAGGTGGCGGGCCAGGACGTCGTACACCACGTAGCACCGGGCGTGGCCGAGGTGAGAGAGGTCGTAGACCGTCGGCCCGCACACGTACATGCGAAACCGCCCCGGTTCGAGGGGCGTGAGGAGCTCTTTTTGGCTGGTGAGCGTATTGAAGAGGCGAATGTTCATGGCCGAAGGGCGGGATGATAACGGCCCCAGCCCCCCGCGCCAAGGCCACGTTGGCCGCGAAGCGGCAACGAATCTGTCACCGTGCCGGGTAAGCGGGCGAAATCAGGTTCATCGTATCCTCGCGGCGGCTGTCGCTCGCCCACAAAAGCCCGCGGCGTGTGATGCCGAGGGCCTCGGGAACGTCGAACACGTCGACCGTGTGCCCGAGGGAGCTGTAGAACACGCGCCCCTTGCCGTAGACCTTCTTCCAGCACACGGGCATCACGGCGTCTGCGATCCAGTCGGCATGGTCACCCTTGAAGGTGGTGGTGGCGAGGACCTTGTTGTTGGGGTCCACGTGCATGTAGTACTGCTCGGTGCGAAGGTCGAAGTCGGGCACGCCGCGGGTGACGGGATCTTCGTGGTCCGTGATGTTCACGCGATAGCCGATGATGCCCCCCGGGTGAGACACCCACTGGCCGCCGACCATGAACTGGTATTCCGTCTCGTTGCGGAAGGCGTCCCCCAGGCCGCCATGCCACCCGGCCAGGCCCACGCCCGACTTGACGGCCCTGAGCAGACCCTTGAGCTGCTCTTTTTTGATGGTGCCCATCGTGAAGATCTGCACGACGAGGTCGAGCGAGGCCATGAATCCGTCATCGGCGTAGGGATCGAGGGTGTCCGCCACGGTGACCCTGAAGCCCTGCGTCTTGAGCCAGGGCACGAACAGATCCCTGCACTTGTCCGGCTGGTGCCCGGGCCAACCGCCATAGACGAAGAGGGCGTTTTTGCGGCCCCTGGTGCGTGGCAGAGGGGGAGGCGGCGGCTCTTCTTTGTCGGCCGGGCGTGCGGCGGGTGAAGCGGGCTCTGACTGGGACAAGGCGCGCCCGGGCAGGGCAACGGTGAGACCCACCGTCGCCGTGCCCCGAAGAAGCTGTCTTCGGCTCGTGTCTGACATGTTCACCTGACTTGCCGGCCAGGCTACAGAGCTGGGCCGGGGTGGTGCAAGTGCAGGCGTCGCAATGCAGGCAGCGAAGGGGGCTTCGCTGCGGCCGCGCTCACTCAGGTGAGCAAGCCCGGGATGATTTCGGTGGCCTTGGCATCGCCGCTCACGGTCTTTTCGCCGAAGCTCGGGGCGTTGATGCCGATTCCGCGCAGCACCGTCAAACAGGCCTTGCTCATGTTGTCCCTGCGGCTCATCGCGTGGTGCACGCCGGCTTTGAGCTTGCCGCCGCCACGCCCGCAGATCAGCACGGGATGAGGGTTGCCGAGGGAGTGCTGCCCCCCGTCCATGTACTCCCACGTGTGGTAAACGGCCGTGTTGTCGAGCAGATTGCCGGCGCCGTAAGGTGTGTCTTTCAGCTTCTTCAGCAACACCCCGAACTGGTCCACGATGTAGCGGGCGATCTTGTTGGTGTTGTCACGGTCGTAGTGGTTCACGCGATGATGGTTCATCGTCGTGTATTGCGGGTACACGGCTTCAGACTGCGCGGCCGACCATTCCATGGAGAACACGCGCGTGATCCCACACGAGAGGGCCATGGCCATGAGGTCGGACATCATCGCGTGGCGGGTGGCATCGTTGTTGGGGCTGCCGGGCGCCGCAGGCTTTTCACACTTGACGGTGGTGGGATCGTTGCCGGGCATGGGAGGTGGCGCATCGACGGGAGTCCCAGGCGGGGTCTCTGGGGGAATCGTCTGCTTGATCTGGTTTTCGATGGCTTCGATTGATGACAGGTGAGCGTCGAGACGGACCTTGTCGGGGGCACTCAGCCGGGTCTCGAGGGACTTGGCGTGTTCCAGGACCGCGTCGAGCACACTGACCGTGGCTCGCTTGTGGTCGGGCATCTTGGGTGCGGGCATGTTGCCGCCGGCGGGCGGCAGCGTGGGCGGGGGGGGCGGGGTGGGCAGGCCGCCCCCGAAGAGGCGGTTGAAGACGCGCCCGGGATCCGTCTCGGCCGACATGAACTGTCCCGCTTGCTGGCCAGAGCCACGAAACGAGGTTCCCCCCTTGTAGGGACCCACCGGATGGATGCCGAGCTGCATGGACTTGATCGGTGACCCATCGCCCTCGAACTGGTCGGCCACGATCTGATCGATGGACGGCAGCGTGGGGCCGCCGCCGCGCGACTTGCCTTTGTGCTCGTGAGAAAAGGTTCCCGAAACGGCCGCGGGGTGGCCGTCGGAGTGCGCGAGGCCGCCGAAGTCGAAGATCCCGCCAGACACGACGGTGACGTACTCCTTCGTGGCTGCCAGGCCCTGCAGCGTTTGCGAGAGCGTGTAGCCGGGCCCCGTCTCCTTCGGGGTCCACTCGCTGGGAAGGGGGCCGCCTCCCGAAAACCAGCTGATGAAAAACGGGCGGGCGGCGAGCGCGGTGCCCTGGGCGAGCGCGTCGCCGTTACCGTTGAGCATGCCCTCGAGAAGAGTAAGGCCGATGGCCACGGAGCTACCGCCGAGCACGCCGCGAAGGACCGTTCTGCGTTCGATGAATCGCTTGGACATGTCTTCATTCCCCCTTGGATGCGAACCGAAAGCCATCGCTCGAGACCGCAGCCACGAAGAGCGCCGCCGGTGCGTAGCTCGAGGAGGCGAAGGACGTCTCGAGAGCGTCCACCAACCCTTGGTTGGCGTCGGACAACTCGTGACCCACCATCGACCGGAACACCTGCTTGGCAAAACATCGGGTGGTTTCGGGGTTGGCGCGCAGATACGCGGCGAGGTCTGCGGGGCCCTGGTAGCTTTTGTTATCGAGTTCCCAGGTGGCGTCCACGGGCTTGCCTTTGTCCTGGGTGCGGTAGGCGCCCACGGCATCGTAGTTCTCGAGCGCGAGGCCCAGGGGATCGAAGAACGCGTGGCAGCCGGCGCAAACGGGATCTTCGCGATGCTTGGCCAGTCGCTCGCGGATGGGCAGGTTCTTGAGCGATTCGGGCTGATCGCCGAGAGGCGCTACATCGTCGGGTGGATCGGGCGGGTGCTTGCAGAGCAGGCGTTCGTAGACGAACACGCCGCGAGACGTGGGGGACGTATGCCGGTCAGAGGCGTGCAATGCCAGCAGGCCGCCGAAGGTGACGAGCCCATGGCGCTGGCTTTGGGGCGTGAGGCTTACCTTTTGGAAGGCAGAGCCGTTGGGACTCTGGAGTCCGTAAAACGAGGCCAGCTCCGCGTTCACATAGGACGACTTGCCTTCGAAGAGGGACAAGAAATTGAGGTTTTCGTCCCACAGGTGCGTGAAGTTCTCTTCGATCTCGCGCTTCATGGCCGGGAACAAGCCCGCGGGCAGGTTCGAGAAGGTCGCCGTGTCCTTGACGAGGCCATCCAGCTTGTCGAGGCTCAAGTGCTCTTTGACAAACTCCAGCATGGCCTGGCGGCCGCGGGGTGAGGCCACGAGCCGCTTGGCCTGCGCGGTCACGCCCTCTTGGGTGTTCAAGGCCCCGCTGGCCGCTGCGTCGAGCAGTTCGTCATCCGGCGTGCTGTTCCACAGCGCAAACGAAAGCCTGGCCGCCATCTCGTACCCGGTGAAGCGGCGGATCTTTGCGTTCTTCGGATCGTCGACCGGCTTCGTTCACGTAGAGGAAGTGCGGAGATTGCAGCATGCCGGCGACCGTCATCTGAAGCGCGCCCCAGAGATCACCTTGCAGGTGCTCCGCCACCTTGCCGACGAGGCCCGTGAAGAGTTCCACCTCGGCGGGCTCGGGCGCACGGCGAAACAGGCGCCGCGCGAGGGTCTCTATGAAGGTCTTGATGCAGGGCTCGGAGGCGGTCTTCGGGGCACAACCCACGAGCGCCTGTCGTTTGTCCGCGGCGAAGGCGGCTCCCGAGACCGTAGCGGCCATCGATTGATATTTGTCCACGGCGGCAGGCGACGAGGTGACGAGCCGCGCCCCGATCGACGAAAAGCCCCGGGAGAGATCCTCGGGGTCGAAGGCCACGTCGTTGCCGAGCGTGACCCCAAAGATATCCTTCACGCTGTTGCGAATCTGTGTGGCGGTGAGGCGGCGCATGCCCGCCGGCGGGGGGACGATGCCGGCACTCGGGCCTGGGCCTGCGGGGGCCATGTTGCCGGGGTCCGTGGGGTCGAGCCCCGGCGGGCTTCCCGGCCTTCCAGGATTGCCGGGCGTGCCGGGACTGTTGGGAACGCCGGGATCCGCGCTGTCGCCGTCGGCGATTTTGGCCTGGCAGCCCATCAGCACGACCGCGAAGGCGGCGAGCAGAAAGCCGCTCCGCCCACTCCCGTTCCTGTCCCCCGTGCGCACCTGACCGAACTGCGAATCCGCGCTCATGGCAGGCTTAGTGCCTGCCCGGCCGTCCAAGGGCTCAACTAAGTGTCGAAGACATGAACGACGTGTTTGTGCGTGTTTACGAAAGCCGCGCCACGAAGGTGAACACGCCCGATTCCACGAGGAGCCTCGCGGACGGGCCGGGGTCCGGGGGGCAGGGGCAGCCGAAAACGTTGCGACCGGTACGCCGAACGCCGGCGGCGGGGTGGAGCTGGCCCACGTATGTCCTACACGCCTCGTGTAGTACCTCCACGGTGCGGGCCAATCGGGCGGAGGCTCGGCTGCTCGTCGCGCGCAGACCACGTCGGAGTGAAGGACCGTAAAGCCGGCGCTGCTGCCGAAGAGCGTTGCCAATCTTGCGGCGAAGTGGCGGGTCGACGAAGCAGGCCGGAAAGCCGCGGCCAGGTGGGCCGCCGGAGCGAGCTCCCAAAGCATCAAAAAGAGGCTCATCATCACGTGGCCGAGGTGGCGAGCCGCTTCGGGGTGATGAGTCACATCGACGAAGGCTTGTGCGGCCTCGGCAGGTTCGGGTGGCGTCGCAGCAAACCGATCCGCGTAAGCCGAAAGCATGTCCCCCAGCGGATCGCGCGCGCGGCGCAGGAGCTCGACGAGGTCCCTCAGGCTCTGGCTGGGAAGCACGACGAGATCATCCAGGGGATCCAGGAAGCCCTCGATGTGCCCCCGCAGCGGCGACGGTACGCCGTCAAGGGTGCCTTTGGCATGGGCGTAATCGGCCACGAAGTTGGGGAACGCGACCAGACTCTCAGTGCCGAGCGTTTCGAAGACGGGCTCGAGGTGCGTGGTCATGTCGAGCCAGTGCACGAACACCCCGCCGGGGCCAAGGACCCGGGCCACCTCGTCGCGCGCCCGCGCGGGTGCGGTCACGGCGTCGAAGGCGCACAGGCCGACGACCGCCGCCAGGGAGCCCGCGCGGAATGGCAGTGCCTCCGCCGCCGCGGTGAGGCCCCGCGCGTCGGGCCAGCGCCGCGTGAGCTTGGCCGTAAACGCGGCTGACATGTCCGAGTGCACGAGCCGGGCGCGCTGGGCCTCCGTGAGCCAAGCCCGGCTTTGCCCCGCGCCGCAGCCGATCTCGAGCACGAGGCCCTCGGGGGGCAAAAAGCGCGCAAGCGACGCGGAGACCACGTCGCCGCAGGGGGGCCCGAAGAGGCCGCGCCGGTCCTCCATGCGCTCGAGGTTCGCCAGGGAAAAGCTGAGGGTCACGGCGCCTCACTCGGACAGGGCGAAACAGTAAATGCCGCCATAGCCGCCGCCGGCGCCCACGGACTCGTCCTCGAAATCGCGGGTTGGATCGACGTTGATGCCAGCCGCGCAGCCGCCCGCCACGTGGGCAGCGATCCAGTGCCGCCCCGAGGTGGCGGAGCGGGGCCACGCGTGGCCCACCAGGGGCGGAACCGTGTCGTCGTTGTTGGCGCTCGTCCAATCGAGGCAGGTGCTGGCCTCATCGCCGTAGAGCTGGCCCCGCTCGTCGGAGCCGGTCAGGAAATCGTGGTTGTCGATGCGCAGGGGGTCGGGGGAAATGGGATCCCCCCCTTCGTCGGTGAACATCACGGCGAGCGCGGGATCGCCCCCCCGGGGGCGTCCCAGGGCATGATCTTCGTCGATGAGGTTTTCGCGCGTCGCCGCCAGGAGACGGCCCCTGAAGTCGTACCAGGGGCCGGGACCGATGCGGTCGATGGCGTGCACGGGGGCGCCTTCGTCACCCGCCGCGACGCTCAGGAAGGCGCGCCAGGTTTTGCGGTTGCCCGGGGCGCCCCGGGACGCAAGCGTGGTGCACAGGGCGTCGGCTCCGGCGAGCCCCCCGAGGTTGCCTCCGAAGCCCTCCGGCCCGGGGGCGAGGCTGATGAGTCCGGTTTGGCTGGTGGCGAAGAACGAAAAGCGGAGGTCTGCGCCCGTCACCGAAGCGGCCGGGGGCTCGGCACGCCCGCAGCTGGCAAGACCGAGTGACACGAGGACCAGCATGGGCCTCGGAATGGGCCTCGCGAACGTGCGTCTGGGCCGCCTTCCGTATTCCACCGATCTCAGGATACGACAGAGCGGGGCGCCAGGGCGCCTCGAACGTGTCAGCCCACGAGGAAGACGTGGGCCGAGCGGGCCCCATGGGCGCCGATGACCAGGGACTGCTCGATGTCGGCTGTCTTCGAGGGGCCGGCGAGGAACAGGCCGAACCCGGGGCCAAAAGTGCCGATCCGGGCGTACGCTTCGTGCATGTTGTGGACGAGGCTGGCCGCGTCCAAGATCACGGCCAGGTGCTGGCAGATGAAGAGGCCCGCTTGAAGCCGGCCCTCGAGGCCCGTGACCCAGATGGCGCCGTTTTCGGCCACCCCGAGCTGTCCCCTCACGATCGTGAGGTCGACGTCCTCGAGCGCGTGGGGGTCGGGCCCCGCCGCAGGCCCCTTCAGGGCAAAGCCCGGCACGAAGGACAACACCCGCTGGGCGCCAGCCAGGGCCGGAAGCGCCGCGATCTCGGCGCGCGCCTCGTCTTCGCTCGCGACGCGCACCACACGCCCCCCCACGTTGCCGAGCGCCGTCGTGAACTGGGCGACGGCATCGGGGTAGCGAATCCAGGGCCCTTCGAGGCTGGGCAGCGGGGGTACGGGCAGTTCCCGTTGCCGCAGGGCCCGCAGAAGCTCGTCGCGGGCGCTCATGCGGCATCTCCCTGTGAGGGTTTCGAGGGCAGCTCGGCGGGCGGAGCTGCGCGTGCGGGCTCACGCGCGGAAGCCGCGTCCCGCTTGCGGATGACGTACAACTCGCGGAAGGACTGCGGTGGCATGGGGGGAAGCTCGCGCTGCCGACCCCAGGCGTTGAACCGGTTGTAGAGCAGCGCCCGCGGAAGCTTGGGCACGAGCCTGCGCATCAACTTGCCACCGAGAGCGAAGAGCCAGCTGCGCTGAAGCACGAAGGACAAAAGCTTCATCGACAACCGTTTGGTGGCCGGCACCAGTTTTTTGAGCGCCAGCTCGCGGCGCCACGTGAACAGCTGGTGGTGCAGGTCGATCTTGACGGGGCAGACATCCGTACACGAACCGCACAGGCTGCAAGCGAAGGGAAGCGTACTGTGTTTTTCGGCGTCCATGGCCGGCGAGAGGATGGAACCGATCGGTCCCGGGACCGTGCTGCCGTAGCTGTGGCCCCCGCTGCGGCGGTAAACCGGACAGGTGTTCATGCACGCGCCACAGCGGATGCACGCGAGGCTGCGGCGAAACTCGTCGCTCGATCGAATCTGGCTGCGCCCGTTGTCGACAAGCACGACGTGCATCTCGCACCCCGGGCGGGGGCCATGGAAATGGGACGTGTACGTGGTGATGGGCTGTCCCGTGGCCGAGCGTGCGAGGAGCCGGACGAAAACCCCCAGATCCGCCGCGCGCGGGATGATCTTTTCGATGCCCATGCACGCGATGTGAAGCTTCGGCAGCGCCACGCCGAGATCGGCATTGCCCTCGTTCGTACACACGACCACGCCCCCGGTCTCCGCGATCGCGAAGTTGACGCCCGTGATGCCGGCATCGGCGGCCATGAACTTCTCGCGCAGGTGCCCGCGCGCGCTTTCGGTGAGGTATTGCGGATCGTCGGCACCGGCCTTCGTGCCGAGGTGCTGATGAAACGTGTCGCCCACATCCTGCTTTTTGAGGTGGATCGCCGGCAAAACGATGTGGCTTGGCGGCTCTTGCCGCAGTTGCACGATGCGTTCGCCGAGATCGGTATCCACCACCTCGAGCCCGTGGCGTTCGAGATAAGGATTGAGGTGGCATTCCTCCGTGAGCATGGACTTGCTCTTGACCACCTTGCGCACGCCATGCTGTTGCAAGATGCCGAGCACGATGCGGTTGTGCTCTTCAGCGTTTGCCGCCCAGTGAACCTTCACGCCAAGTCGCTGCGCATTGGCCTCGAACTCTTCGAGGTAGTGGGCGAGTTTCGCCACGGTGTGGGCTTTGATCTGGGACGCGCGCTCGCGCAGGGTTTCCCACTCGGGCAACGACGCCGCGGCGCGATCCCGCTTTTCCCGGATGAACCACAGCGACTGGTCGTGCCACGTGGCGCGCCCGCGGTTGGCAACGAAGGCGGAGGCCGCGCGGGCGTGGTCCTGCCGAGGGCTCGTGTCGTGCTGCGGGCTCGTGTCGTGCTGCGGGCTCGTGTCGTGCTGCGGGCTCATGAAGCCCTCCTTAGTTGTACGAGAGCGCTCGCGCCCGCCACGATTTGGGGCACGGGCCGTCCGGCGAGGATCTGCGCCACGTGCATCACCGCGATCGTTTGGCCTTGTCGGCGCAAGATCCCTTCGAGGTGCATGAGGCAGGACATGTCGGCGGCGGTGAGCACGGCCGTTCCGGCCTGGTTGTGATCGGCGATCCGATCCTGCCCCATCATGCACGACACGGCTTCCTCGGCCACGGCGAAGGTGCCCCCAAAACCGCAACACTCGTCGGGCCGCGCCAGCGAGACCAGCTCGAGGCCCTCGAGGCCCGCGAGCAGCTGCCGGACTTTGTTCGGGGCTTCGTTCATGAGCTCACTCGGCTTGCCGAGGTGCAGCTCCCGCAGGCCGTGGCAGCTTTGGTGCAAGCCCACCTTGTAGGGGAATCGGCCAGTCCATGTGTCCACCTTCAATACATCGGTCAGGAACTCGCAAAGCTCGAAGGTGCGTGCCTTGAGGCTGGCGAACGCCGTGTCGCCAGGGAAGTACTCGTCGTAGTGGTGCCGCACCATCGACACGCAGCTGCCCGAGGGGCAAACCACGTAATCGTACGGCGCGAAATGGCGCAGGAAGTGTTCGGCCAGAGGGCGCGCGGCCTCGGTGCAGCCGGTGTTGGCCATGGGCTGCCCGCAGCAGGTCTGCCCGGGAGGAAACTCGACCTGGAGCCCGCGCCGTTCGAGCACCTCCAAGGTGGCGAGCGCCACGTCGGGGTAGAGCTGGTCGATGTAACAGGGGACAAAAAGGCCAACCTTCATGGGCAGGGGTCCATGGGCTTAGATGAGGGAGGAAGGGGGAAAACGTCCGCCCCACGGGCGAGCAGATGCAGCTTAGCAGTCACCTGCCGAACGTCAGGATCACGGCGCGACGCGGCGGGCCGCGCTCCACTTATCCACAGCCGAGCCCTTGACCCTCGGCAGCTTCCATGTCATTTCCTTCGGCCCGCCCAGGGTTTGGGGTGAACCGTGTTCGCCCAGCACCCACGTGGGGTCCACGGAGTCTTCAAATGGCCAAAGGCAATCGCGTCATCGTCCAACTCGAGTCCACTGCGGGCACGGGGTATCGGTACACCACCACCAAGAACAAGCGCACCAAGCCCGATCGGATCGAGATCAAAAAATACGATCCCAAGGCGCGCAAGCACGTTCCTTTCAAGGAGACGAAGTAATGCCCGCTCGCATTCGTAAAGGTGACACGGTCGTCGTCATTGCCGGCAAGGACAAGGGCAAGACGGGCGAGGTGCTTCGCTTCGAAGGTGATGACCGCGTGGTGGTCCAGCGCATCAACATGCAGAAGCGCCACAAGCGACCCACCCAGCAAAACCAGAGCGGCGGCATCGTGGAGCAGGAAGGCACCATTCACGTCTCGAACGTGATGCTGGCCGACCCCAAGGAGCCCACGAAGGGAACCCGCGTCGGCTTCCGCAAGGATGGCGACAAGCTGGTTCGCGTGGCGAAGCGCAGCAGCACCGACGTTCCTGCGGCCTGAGCTCCGGCTCCCGCAACAGCGATTGGCCCGCGTAGACCCCGTGACCGCAAGGTCTCGGGGTTTCGTGCGTGTGCTCTTCGCGGAACCAGCTTATTCCGTGGCGTCCGTCGTGGGCTCGAGAGCGGGCACGCGCGTCTTCGGGCGCCAGTTGCTTTCCCGGTGCACGAGGGGGTTTTGCAGCGTGCCCGTGGCGATGTAGGCGCGGATGCGGCGGAGATCTTCCTTCGGGATCTGGGTCCACGAAAAGAAGACGTAACTCACGAAGAGGAACACCAGGTAGTCGTAGACGAGCCGTCCGTTGCCCAGCGCGGCGCTGACCACGAACATCACGGGTGAGCCCCCCAGGAACACCCATTTGCCAAAACGCATGGGTCCCATGAAGCGCCGCTTTTGGTGGTTGGGAAAGGGGATCCGGGAGAGGTGAAAGAAGCTGCCCACCACGATGAGCAGAGCCACCGACGCGGGGGCCACCACGTTCCACGGCGCGGCTTTTGCGTTGAACCAGCTCGAGTTCACGAGTGAAAGCGCAAAGAGGGCCAGCACCGGCCGGGGCAGCCCCAGCCAGTAGCAGGGGTACGAGAGCGGCCGGTCCATCGAGCGCGCTTGGCGGAGGGTTCCGAGCGTAAGCGGAAAGGCAGCGATGATCGCCGCCAGGGGCAGCGGGTACTGAACGTTTTTCCAGAACGCCCAGAACAGCACGAAGCTGGCCATCACCGAGTTCGTGATGTAGTCGCAGACCTCGTCGAGCACGCTGCCGAAGGTGTCATACTGGCCGGTGAGGCGGGCGACCGGGCCGTCGAGTACGTCGAACACGTAAGCGATGTAGATGAGGAGGCAGGCCCAATCGAAAGAGCCCAAAAACAGCGCCACCACCGCGGCGAAACCCCCGAGCAGATTGCCTAAGGTTACGTAATCCTTTAGCTTCACCGCGACCTTCCTAGCCGGAATTGCCGGGAATGTCGAGATGAGGTAACTAAGGGCGCCCGGATGGAAGGTTGGAGGACGACGATCGGCGCACCGCGGGCACTTGTTGCCATGCCCGGGGAAGCTGCGGCCGCCTCGGTGGATCATGCGGCCGGTCAGGCGGCGGCGGGGCCGGTGCCGGGAGCCGAGGGGCAAAGGGTGTTTGCCCACGGTGTGGACGCGTACGCACGCATCCTTGCACGCATCGCCGGGGCGAAGGAACGCATCGAGCTGCGGGCCTTCGTATGGCGGGACGACGACACGGGACGGGCCGTGGCGCGGGCGTTGCTCGAGGCCGCCGATCGGGGCGTGCGCATCGACATTCACAAAGACCGCGTGGCGGCCAGCTACGAATACCACGGAGGCACCCGGCAGAGCCTCTTTCACAAGCGCATCGGCATCGACCAGCGGCTGCAGACCTGGTTCTTGGACCGGGCGTATGCGACGGGCGGCTCTCTCGTCCAGCAGCCTTCGCCCGAAGCCGCAGCGCTCCTCACCCACCCCAACATCCGGATCGAGCACGCGCAGAAGCGCTTCGATCACGCCAAGGTGTGGGTGTTCGACGAGGAGGCGGTGATCCTGGGCGGCATGGGCATCGGTGACGAGCACTGCCACGAGTGGGTCGACTTCATGGTGGAGCTGGAGGGGCGGGCCGTGGTGTCACGCTTGCGTGCCCGGCTCGAAGAGCGCGAGGCCTTCTCACCTGAACGTCCGTTCGATTTTCTTTGCCACAGCCGCGCGGTACACGGCACGGGGACCTGTCCCATGTTGGGTCAACGTTTGGCCCTGATCGGGAGCGCCCGTGAGTCTCTCGACATCGCCATGGCGTACCTGGGCGATGCACGCTTTACCGAGGCGTTGCTGGCAGCCATCACGCGCGGTGTGCGCGTCTCGCTCATCACCTCGTCACGGGCAGACGTGATGGGGAACATCAACCGGGCCACGTGCAACGTTTTGCGGGCGCGGGCCGCGCGGCCGGAGCTGCTGCAGATCTACTTGCACCCTCGCGTGGTTCACGCCAAGGCGATCGTGATCGATGGCCGCGTATGCGACGTGGGCTCGGCGAACTTCACGCCGCTGTCTCACGGTGTGTACGATGAAGTGAACGTGTTCGTGAACGACCCGGCCTTTGCCCGCAAGGTGCAGGAGGCCCTGCGCGCCCGTGCCGAAGAGGCCGTGACGCCCTCGGGCCGCATCGCCACGGCGAAGACGGTGCTTTTGGTCGAGCGCGCCGTGGTGGCGTACATGGCCCGGCGGGCCCGCAAGGCTCGCCGCTGAACCAGGCCGGTACGGGCGTTTTCGGCGGCGGGTTTGTGAAAACTTGCACCCAAAGAGTGACGGCCGTGCAGAAGTCGCATCTAATGGGCCTTGGTTCGATTGGCCGCAGCGCACGGCGCGCCGGCGGCGCTTCCGGAGGAAACATCATGAAATCTCTCGTTCTTGCATCCGTATTTGTCGCCACGGGCCTTTCGGCCGGGGCCAGCCAGGCCAGCGAATGGGCCATCGACTCGTCTCACAGCACGGCCCAGTTCACGGTCCGTCACATGATGGTCACCGACGTGCGCGGCACCTTCAACAAGGTGGACGGGCTCGTGAACCTCGACGACAAGGACCCGACCAAGTCGGTCGTGGAGGTCTCGATCGATGTCAATTCGGTGGACACGCGAGAGCCAAAGCGCGACGAGCACCTCAAGGCCCCCGACTTCTTCAACGCCGAGAAGAACCCCAAGATCACCTTCAAATCGTCGAAGATCAAGAAGGCGGGCAAGGACAAGTACAAGGTCACGGGTGATCTCATGATCAACGGCGTGACGAAAGAAGTGACGCTGGATGTGGCTGGCCCCACCAAGCCCCTCAAGAACCCCTGGGGCATGATGGTTCGGGGCGTGAGCGCCACCGGCAAAGTGAACCGCAAGGACTTCGGCCTCGTGTGGAACAAGGCCCTCGACGCCGGCGGCGTGTTGGTGGGCGACGAAGTGAAGATCCAGGTCGACGCCGAGCTGGTGGAGAAGCCTGGCGCTGCGGCGGCTGCAGCCCCCGCGGCGAAGTGAAAGTGACCTAGCGCTTCGGCGCGGGTCGCCCCACGCCCTCCCCTTGGGGCCGAGTGCCCGGGAGGGCGTGTTTCGTTTCGAAGGTCACGGGAGCTTGGTCTTCAGGAACGCCTTGCGTTTGTCGAGCAAGTCCAGCACCCCGGGCAGCTGCATGCGAAAGGACGCAAGGTCATTGGCCACCCTCGTTCCGCCCTTGTCCTGCGGCCAGGCTTCGATGGCCTTGGCGCGCTCCTGGAACTCTGCGCGCAAGTCGGGCACATCGAGGGCGTTGTCGACCACCCAGCTCAAGGCCTTTTTGTAGCGTTCGCGGCTTGGCGCGTCGGCCTCGGCGAGACCTGCAAATGCGCTCGAGCCGGAGCCTGCCGGCGAGGCGCTCACCCGCAAAAAGGGGTCCTGGTTGGCGCGCGGCTCGTAGTCGGGCCACCCGTCACTAAACAGCCAGTCCATGCCATGGGGGATCATGCGGAATCGCCCGTCGGGGTGGCTATAGACGTAGTAGTTGTTGTTGCCGTACCAATACCCATCCCAGTGGCCCACGACGGCGTCTATCGCCCAGCTACGGAACGCATGCTCCACATCCATGAGCGGGGCCAAGGCCGTCATCGCGGTGGCTGCCGTGGCCGAGCGAAGCGCTGCCGCGAGGGCCTCGAGATCATCGCGCTTCCGCATCTCCTCGACCTCGTTTTTGAGATCCATGCCTTCACTGTCGGCCATGAAGTCGGCGTCTTGGCCTTCGTAGAGATTGCCGTCGTTGGCGTCCTTGCCGAAGGTACGCGTGAGGAACTGTTTGTCGATCCCGTCCTTGACGACGTAAAGACCGAAATACTCGCCGTTGACGGACACCACCGCGTGTGAAACGCGCGGAGCCGCGAATCCTGCGCGGCGGTAAAGACCGTATCCGATCGCTTCGTTCAAGAAGGTGGGATCCTGAACGGCGTTGTTTAGAATGATCTTGTCGAGTCCGCTGTGCCGCTGACCCATCACGAACTCGTTGAGCTTCAAACTGAAGGCAGGTTTTTCTCGGCTATCGGAACCACGGAACCCCTTCGTCCGGATGCCCGCCTTGGTGATCACGCGGCCGTCGATGCTCACGTCGCAAGGCACGCGCTCTTCGTCGCCGACCTCACGCAGGCGGTGACGCCACAGGCGGATGTGGATGCGGTGGACCCGATCGAGAGCGAACAGGTCGGTGTCGACGAGGGGTTCGGACGCGAGCAGCTCGTCTCCGGGAAGCTGGGGGTCACGGTAATCGGGTGCCGCCGGGTCCATCGAGGGGGGCGGAGCCATGACGACCGGCTTGTTGGAGGGGGGACTGCCCCCGGCGCCGTTGCCATTGCCGGACCCACCGCCTCCGGTATCGCCCCCGCAGCCCCACGACACCAGGGGAAGGACCACTGCGGCAAACGCGGACAGCGTGGCGGAAGGGTCGACCGAATGTAGGCGCGACGCAACAGGCATGCTGGTTTGTTTAGTGGCCTGGGCGGCCCGCAAGGGCTCAGCCAAATGCCG
The DNA here is from genome assembly GCA_022184915.1 of Myxococcales bacterium. Classification (NCBI taxonomy): domain Bacteria; kingdom Pseudomonadati; phylum Myxococcota; class Myxococcia; order Myxococcales; species Myxococcales bacterium. Next base: position 664,435 of record JAGTJU010000003.1, read on the forward strand.
CGTGTGGAGGCTGCTGCAGAGCAGCAGGTAAGGCCCTGGCCGTGCCCCCGGGGACGCTCTTGCGGCTTCGCCGGGGTTGCTTCGCTTTGCATCGTGGCCCTGCGGTGTTATCAACGCGAGGTGAACCCGCCTCTCACTCCCGCCCCCGCCCCTCGTGCGGACTCTGTTCGCCCCCTGCGCTGGCCCGAGATGCTGGGCTACGGGCTCGGCGATGTAGGCTTTGGTGTCTACTGGAAGACCTTCGAGGCGCTGCTGCTGCTGTTCTACACGGACGTCTTCGGCATCTCGCCCGCCCAGGCCGGAACGATTCTTCTGGTGACGCGTGTCTCTGACGCCGTCACAGATCCGTTGATGGGCATGCTGGCGGACCGCACGAAGACACGCTGGGGCAAGTTCCGGCCCTATTTGCTGTGGATGTCGCTTCCCCTGGCGGCCGCCGCCGTGCTGACCTTCACCACGCCGAACCTCGATCAGGCGGGCAAACTGGTCTACGCCTACGTGACGTACATCTTCGTCATGATCATGTACACGGCGGCGAACATCCCGTACGGCGCCATGCTGGGCGTGATCACGCCCGACGTGAAAAAGCGCACGACCGTGTCCACTGTGAAGCTGGTGGGCGCGTTTTCGGGCGGCACCTTGTTCATGCCCATCATCCCGAAGCTGGCCGCGTGGCTCGGGCAGGGCGACGCCGCCACGGGTTGGCAGCGAGCGATGATCGTTTTGGGGGCCGTGGCGGTCGCGTTGCTCTTCGTGACGTTCTGGACCACCCGAGAGCGGGTCAGCCCGCCTCCCCATCAAAAGCCGATGATGAAGCGGGATCTGGGCGACCTCGTTCGCAACGGTCCCTGGCTCACACTGTTCGCTTTGGGCTTCGTGGTCATTCTCACGATCGCCATTCGCAACAACGCCTTCGCCTACTACATCCAGTACTACGCTCAGGTTCCGTCGGCAGACCTCGAGAACGTGCGCTACTGGTTCCTCATGGCCACGCAGGCGCCTTACGCGGTGGGCGCGGCCCTGACCCCCTGGCTGTCGCGCTACTTCGACAAGAAGCAGCTGTTCACGTACCTGATGGTGGGCGTTGCGCTGCTGTGTGGGGTGCTTTACATGGTGCCCCGCGACGCGCTGTGGGCGATGTTTGCCGTGAACATCGGGATCTCGCTGGTGTTGGGTCCGAAGTCTGTTTTGTCGTGGGCGATGTTTGCGGACAGCGCTGACTTTTCGGAGTGGAGGACCGGGCGTCGGGCCACGGGCCTCGTTTTCGCCGCGGCGACTTTTTCGGTGAAGCTGGGCGGTGGCGTGGCGGGCTGGCTGAGCGGCAAACTGTTGCAGTCCGTGGGTTACGTGCCGAACCAAGAGCAAAGCGCTACGGCGTTGACCGGGATCGTGGTGCTTTCGAGCGTGCTTCCGGGGGCCTGCGCGCTGGCGGCCGCGGGGATCGTGCGGCTTTACTCGCTGACGGGCCCGAAGCTGGCCTTGATTCAGCACGAGCTCGAGCGCCGCCGCGCGGCCGAAGGCGCCGGTCCGACGTCCTGACAGAAGGCCCGCGCCAACGAAAAACCCCCGCGAGGCGTGACGCCTGCGGGGGGTTCGAGCCGGGTGCGCAGCCGCTCTAGTAGCGGTAGTGCTCGGGCTTGTATGGCCCTTCCGCGGCCACGCCGATGTAGTCGGCCTGCGACTTGCTGAGCTCGGTCAGGCGAACGCCCAGTTTGCCGAGGTGCAGCCGTGCCACCATCTCGTCGAGCTTCTTCGGCAGCACGTAGACCTCGTTCTTGTACTCGCTGCGCTTTTGCTTGAGCTCGAGCTGGGCGAGGACCTGGTTCGTGAACGAGGTGCTCATCACGAAGCTGGGGTGTCCGGTGGCGCAGCCCAGATTGAGCAAGCGGCCCTCGGCGAGGATGAGCACGCTGTGCCCGTCAGGGAACACCCACTCGTCGTACTGGGGCTTGATCTTGATCCGCTTGACCCCCGGCACCTTGGCCAGGCCCGCCATGTCGATCTCGTTGTCGAAGTGACCAATGTTACCCACGATGGCCTTGTCCTTCATCTTCGCCATGTGAGCCGTGGTGATGATGTCGCGGTTGCCCGTGGCGGTGATGAAGATGTCGGCCGTCTCCAGCACGTCTTCGAGGCGCAGCACCTGGTAGCCTTCCATGACGGCCTGCAGGGCGCAGATGGGATCGATCTCGGTGACGATCACTCGGCAGCCCTGGCCGCGCAGCGACTGCGCGCAGCCCTTGCCCACGTCTCCATAGCCGCAGACCACGGCCACTTTGCCGGCCATCATCACGTCCGAGGCGCGGTTGATGCCGTCGATGAGCGAGTGACGGCAGCCGTAGAGGTTGTCGAACTTGCTCTTGGTGACGCTGTCGTTGACGTTGATCGCCGGGAAGGGCAGCTTGCCGCTCTTCTGCATCTCGTAAAGCCGGTGAACGCCCGTGGTGGTCTCTTCGCTCACGCCCCGGCAGGTCTCGGCGAAGGCGCTCCACTTCTTCGGGTTCTCGGCGAAGGTCTGGCGCATGATCTTCAAGATCTCGCCCCATTCTTCGGGTTCATTGGCTGCGTCGAAGTTAGGAATCCTGCCCTCACGCTCGAACTCGGCGCCTTTGACGATGAGCAGCGTGGCGTCGCCGCCGTCGTCGACGATCTGATGGGGGCCGGAGCCATCGGGCCAGGTCAGCATCTCGTTCGTACACCACCAGTACTCCTCGAGCGTCTCGCCCTTCCAGGCGAACACCGGCACGCCCTTGGGCTCGGCTGGGGTCCCCTTGGGGCCCACCACCACCGCGGCGGCCGCGGAGTCCTGCGTGCTGAAGATGTTGCAGGACGCCCAGCGCACGTCGGCGCCGAGCTCGACCAGAGTCTCGATGAGCACGGCCGTTTGCACGGTCATGTGGAGAGAGCCGGCGATCTTGAGTCCGGCGAGGGGCTTATCCTTGCCGTACTGCTCGCGCAGGGCCATGAGGCCGGGCATTTCTTGCTCCGCGAGCCGGAGCTCTTTGCGGCCAAGTTCGTGAAGGCTGATGTCTGCGACTTTGTAGGGTGAACGTGCCATCGTGTGTTGTCCTTTTTCCTCTTGCTCTTGTCTGGTTACCGAAATTTCAACCGTGCGCGGTGGTGAGCCGGGCCGTGTGGGTCTCGCGGGCGCGCGGGCTGGCGCGCTCGGGTACTGCGGCCGTTGCCACGAACAAACCAGGCCCACGGGCCGAGGGTTCCGGAGGCAACGCCACGTGATGAACGAGGGTGACGCCGGCCGCCTCGAACCACGAGACGATCTGGGGGCGGGAAAAACCGAGCCAGACGTGGCCCATCTGCTGCCGGTACTCGTTGCGCTCGTGTTGCTGCATGTCCACCACCACGATGCGGCCGCCCGGCCGCACCACGCGGGCCACCTCGGAGAACACGCGCAGGGGGTCGCTCACGTGGTGAAGCACCAGGCTCACGAAGGCCACGTCGAGCAGGGCGTCTTCGAGGGGCAGGTCTTCCAGGCTGGCCCGGTGTAGCTCGATGTTGTCGTGGCCGCGGAGCCGCTGGCGCGCGGCCTTGATCATCGCGGCGGAGGCGTCGACCGCCACCACCTTGCGGACGAAGGCTGCCATCAGCTCGGCGGTTTTTCCCGTGCCGCAGCCGAGATCCCCCACGGTGGTGCCAGGGTCGAGCAGCGCCACGAAGCCCGAAAGATCGAAGGTGGGGCCGAAGAGATCGGTGCGCAGGCGATCCCATTGTCCGGCGCTGGTGGCGAAGAACGCCTGGCTCTGGGTTTGGCGCTCGCGCAGCACCCGTTCGAGGCGCGCGTCGTCGTCCCGCAGCGTGCCGTCGTCGGCGCATTGCTGTTGCACGAGCTTCCACAGGCGGCGGGCGGCCGGCGCCAGTTCGTCCTTGGCCAGCTGGTAGAACCGGCTCGTGCCCTCGCGCCGTGCGCGCAGCCAGCCGTTTTCCCCCAGCACCTTCAAGTGCCGGCTGGCCGTGGACTGAGGGACCTGGAGCACCGCGCAGAGCTCGGCCACCGAGAGCTCCTGCTGCTCGCAGGCGTGCAGCATCCGCACCCGGGTGAGGTCCCCGAGCTCGCCCATCCAGGCCAGCACCCGATTGGCAAGCGCACGGTTCGCTGATGTATCCTTCAATCCGGATACAAGAATGGATCAGATCCCGGGCGCGTCAACCCGGAAGCGTGGGGACGTGGCCGGCGCCCGGTCTCGGGCGGGGCCCGCTCGCCCCCCTCTCGAGTCAGTGGGTCTGGCCGCCTGGGCCCGGGAGCTCTCGCACGAGGGCCTGCCAGGCCTCGTCGAGGCGGGCGGTGAGCGCAGCGAGGGGCCGCACGACGCAGGCTTCGTGGAGGGCCTCCGCGGCGGCCCGTTCGCGGAGGAGACGGGCGCGGGCCTCCGCGCGGGTCTCGGCGAGGGTGGCGTGGCTTTGCCGCAGAGGCGCCCAAAAGAAGCGCTCCGGATCGGGGAGCGCGCGCTCGAGCGTCCGGCGCCGGGCGTCACGGGAGATGCTCGGTCCCTGCGCGGCCACTTCGGCGGCGATGGCCGCCTCGAGACGCCCGCGGGTCTGTGCGAGGTACACGTCGCGCTGCCCGCAAAAACGAGCCTCCTGCCCGGGCGCGGGCAGGGTGGCGAAGGCCGTACGCAACCGCCGCAGCATCACGCGCGCGAGGGCGTCCTCAGACAAGGCGGCTCCCGCCGTGGCCGCCTCGTGGCAGGTGGACGCGAGGTCCGCGAGGGCCTGGGTGAGCGCGCTGGCGAGGGTGCTCACGTCCTGGGGAGTGAACGCGGGTGGCTCGGCTTCGAGGTGCGTGGCGGGCGGGAGGGGTGAGGAGGGGAGCCGGGCGAGGGCTTGGTGCACGAGGGCCTGCAGCGCGTGCAGCGCGGATCGCTGTTTGAGCGCCGGCAGACGGGGCTCGCACGTGGTGGACAGGGACCCGAGAAGGGCCTCCGTGGTGGCCTCGGCCTGGGCGGGCGTTCGCAAGCTGGCGTCGATGACGTCGACCACCCGGTCCGCGAAGGCAAGGGCCACGGCGGCGTGGACCCCCGGGACCTCTTCGGGCTCGAGCTGGTCGGTTTTGTTGAGCAGGGCCACGACCGGGGTGCGCGCTTCGGCGAGAGCGTCGAGCGCGCTCCTCTCCGAGGCCTTCGCGGCCTGTTGGGCCGACAAAACGAACACCACCACATCGGCCGTGCCCATGAAGGCCCGCGTGGTGCGCTCGTGCGCCTCGCGGGCGGCGTTGAGGCCGGGGGTGTCGATCCACTCGAAACGCTGGAGCGTGGCGTGGGGCATGAAGATCTCGACGTCTTCAATCGAAGCGGCATCGTCTTCGGCCAAGGTGGAGAGGAACGCCGCCACCTGAGCGCTGTCGAGCCTTCGCACCCGTCCCGTGCGGTAGACGACGTGAGCGCCCGGCAGGCCGTGGCGAAACACGTTCAGCGTGGCCGTGGTGGGCTTGACCCCCACGGGCGCCATCGCGTGGCCCACGAGCGCGTTGACCAGCGAGGACTTGCCCGCGTTGAACTCTCCCACGATGGCTACGCGGAGGGGGCGTTCGAGCTGCGCGCGCACCCGGGCGAGGGGGGGCAGCAGGGAGGCCAGCGCCGGGGTCAGGGACACCAGGCGCTCGCAGGCAAGGGTCAGGGCCAGGGCCGAGCCGTCCTCGGCGGGCGCCGGGGCAAGCCGCTCGGCCCAGTGGCGGCGCGCGGTCTCGCAGGGCGCTTCGTGCACGAGCGCGGTGAGGGCTTCCCGGTCGGGGGGCGTCCCGAGGGCGGCGTGCAGGCGCGCGGCCTCGGCGGGGTGGGTGGGGGCAAGCGCTTCCGCCCACGCGTGCAAAGCTTCGTTGCGACAGGTGCCAAGGGCGTACGCCGTCCTCGTCTGCGGCGGCAGGTGGGGATAGGTGGGGGGCAGGGCTTGGGCGAGGGCGTGCGCCGAGGCGTAATCTTCGAGTCCGGCCGCCGCCCGGGCCAGGTCGGCTACGGCCTCTTGCGTGAGCGCGGTGGGCCCGGCGGCGAGCTGCGTGAAGGCGCGCGCGCCGAGGGGCCCCAGCTGCTGGCGGGCGGTCTCGTGTGCAGGCGGCCCTTCTTGCACGAGGCGCAAACATCCATGAGCTTCGAGCGCCAGGCGCGGTTCCGGGTCCGTGGGGGCGCACGTGCGCACGTGCGCCGCGATGAGCGCAGCCGCCACCCCGGGCGCACGCTGGACGCGGGCCGCTTCGAGCACCAGGGCGTCGGTGGCGCCAGGCGCGCGGGCCGCGTGCAGAAGCCAGCGCGCTCCCTCGCTGGGTTCGGAGGGGAGCAGCGCACGTCCCAGATCGGCTGCCAGGTCGTCGTCGTCAGCACCCAGGGACAGGGCCCGCTCGAACTCGTGGTAGGCGGCTTCGGGATCGCCCCGGCGCAGGGCCACCCGGCCGCGCAGCACGAGCGCCGCGGCGCGCAGCGTCCGGCGGGCCGGCGCGGGCAGCTCGTCGCTCAGCGTAAAGACGCGGCGGGTGGCCTCGAGGGCCGGGTCGAAGCGCGCGAGCGGAAGGAGGGCTTGGGCAAGCGCCAGGTAAGGCGCAGGGCGTGTGGGGTCCGCGTCGACGGCGCGACCGAACCACGTGACGGCAGCCTCGAAATCGAGCCGGGCGCTCGCCAGCTCGCCGGCCAGGGCCAAAACTTCGGGTTCGCGGGGCCACGTGCGCACGAGCTCGTCGCAACGCGACGCGGCTTCGACGAAATCACCCCGGTCCACGAAGCCCCGGACCAGGGCCAGCTCGGCCCGCAGCGTGGGGTCGGGCCCTTCCGCTTCGAGCTCGTTGGCGATGCGCGAGGCGATCTTGTCGAGCCAACCCATGAACTCCCCATACTCCTTCAGCCGCGCGCGCGGACGCAACCCATCGCCCGCAGGGCGCGGCTTTCCCACGAAAAACGGGCCGGGGGACATCCCACCGGCCCGTCTGACCTGACCTTCGTGAAGGCTAGCGGTCGGTCAGAGCGGCCACGCCCGGAAGCACCTTGCCCTCGAGGAACTCGAGGGAAGCGCCACCGCCGGTGGACACGTGCGAGACCTTGTCCTGCACCTTGGCCTTCTTGACGGCCGAGGCAGAGTCGCCGCCGCCGATGATGGTGGTGGCGCCGGCGTCGGTGGCCTTGGCAAGCACCTCGGCCACCGCGATGGTGCCCTTGGCGGTGGCGTCGATCTCGAACACGCCCACGGGGCCGTTCCAGATCACCGTCTTGGCGGTGGTCAGGATCTGCTCGAACTCGGCGATGGTCTCGGGGCCGATGTCCACGCCCTCCCAGCCGGCGGGAATGCCATCGCGGGGCACGATCTGGGTGTTGCCCACGGTGCGGCCTCCGAAGTCGAGCTTGTCGGTCACGACGAAGTCGCTGCCGAGCACCAGCTTGTCGCCCGCCTGAGCCAGCAAACTCTTGGCGAATTCCACCTTGTCGGCCTCGAAGATCGACCTGCCGATCTCGAGCCCTTGCGCCTTGAGAAAGGTGTAGGTCATGCCGCCGCCCAGCAGGAGCTTGTCGACCTTGGGCAACAGCGACTGGATGACGTCAATCTTGCTCGACACCTTCGAGCCTCCGATGATCGCCACGAAGGGACGCTGCGGGTTGGCGAGTGCGGTGCCGAGGTAGTCGAGCTCGCGCTTCATCAGGTAGCCACAGGCTGCCTGGCTGACGAACTTCGTGATGCCTTCCGTGGAGGCGTGGGCCCGGTGTGCGGTGCCGAAGGCGTCGTTGACGTAGACGTCGGCCAGGGCGGCGAGCTGCTTGGCAAAGCCTGGGTCGTTGGCCTCTTCGGCGGCGTGGAAGCGGAGGTTCTCGAGCAGCAACACCTGGCCGCTTTGCAAAGCCGCGACGGCCTGCTCGGCGGGTGCGCCCACGCAGTCTTCGGCAAACTTCACCTCGGTGCCGAGGATGTCGCCAAGGGCCTTGGCCACGGGCCGCAGGCTCATGTCGGGCTTGCGCTGGCCATCAGGGCGGCCAAGGTGCGACATCAAAATCAGCTTTGCGCCCTTTTCGCGCAGGTACTTGATGGTGGGCAACGAGGCCTTGAGGCGCTTGTCGTTTTCCACCACGCCGTCCTTGAGGGGGACGTTGAAATCCACACGAACGATGACGCGTTTGCCCGCGACATCGATGTTCTCGATAAATAGCTTGTTCACCGCGCTCATTGTGCGGCCATGTCTACCCCGCGGGGCAGGGCGTTGTCGAGAGGGGGGACGGGGCCCCGGCCGTTCACCCGAACACCTGACGCGCGCAGGCAGCCAGGCCCCAGGCCACGGAGGTGAGCTCTTCACCCCCCATGAGTTTTTCGGCGCCAAAGCGGGCGGCCAGCGTCTGGCGCACGGCAGGCACGAGCGATGAGCCTCCCGTGGCGAAGACCGCGTCGACGTCCTTTGCCGCGACGCCGGCCCGCTCGAGCATGGCCGCCAGGGCGCCATCGATGGCGTCGAGCTCGGGGCTAATCCAATTGTCGAAGTCGCTGCGGCGGAGCGGGACGGTGAGGTCGATGGAAGGGAAGTGGAACGAGGCCTCGGGCGACGAAGACAGGCTGACTTTGGTGCGCTCCACGGCCCGGTGAAGGGGCAGCCCGAGCTCGTCACGCACGAGGCTTTGCAGCCGCTGAATCTTCTGGGGCACGTCCGTTCCTTGTTCGATGCGATCGAGCAGCCGCAACGTGGTGGGCTCCTTCAGGAACGACAAGTAGTGCCAGCGGCGCAGCTTGCCGAAGAGAGCCGCAGGCACGGGTGTGGGCCGTCCGAATTCGTCGCGGTAGCTCGTCCCCAGCCCGAGCTCGGGGGAAACGGCGGCGTCGATGAGGCGGGCGTCGAAGCTGTCGCCGCCGAGTCCCAGGCCCGCGGTGCCGAGCAGCGCGCTTTTCGGATCGTGCGTGGCCCCGGGGCCCACACGCAACAAGGAGAAGTCGCTGGTGCCGCCGCCGAAGTCGGCCACCACGATGAGCTCCTCGTGGTCGAGCCGGGCCGCGTAGCGCTTGGCCGCGGCCACGGGTTCGAACTCGAACACCACCTCGTCGAACCCCGCCGCCGCCAGGGCTGCCTGCATGCGCGCGAGCGCGCGGCTTTCGTCGGCCTCGTCTTCGGCGCCCCAGTAGCGCACGGGCCGTCCCACCACGACACGCGACCCGAGCGGCTGGGGTGCGCCTGCGCGGAGGGCCCGCAGGTACTGGGCAATGAGGTCTTCGAGCGTGAGCGGGCGCCCCATGATGAAGGTGCGCTTGAAGCTGGCGCTCGCGAGGTGGGACTTGATCGACTGCACCAGGCGCCCCTCGCCCTCCGTATCCACGAAGCGTTGAATCGCAGGGGCGCCGGCGGCGGGGGGCTGACCCTCCTCGAAAAAGAGCACCGTGCGCCAGGTGTTCGTTAAGCCGCCTTGCCCGTCGGGCAGCGGGAGTAGCTCTATCGTGCCTTGCGGGTCGGCAAAACCGAGCGCGGTGTTCGTGGTTCCGAAGTCGAGGCCGAGGCCGGGCGGCTGCGAGGGCATCGGGCGATGGTGACGGGCGGCTGCGCCGTTGGCAAGGCGGCGCAGCCGGGGCGTCGCATTCACCCTGAGGAGGTGCGCCCGTCAGGCGGCGGGTGCGGTGAGCACGGCCGTGTCTTCGGTGGCCGCAAGGACCTTGTCGGGTGGCGCCCGGAGATCCCATACGAGCCCCACCGCGGCGAGCGCCTTGAGCACGTAGTAGGTAGTGTCCACCTCCCACCAGCGGAAGCCCTGGCGGGCCGAGCTTTGGAAGTGATGGTGGTTGTTGTGCCAGCCTTCGCCGGTGGTGATCAGGGCCAGCAGCCAGTTGTTGCGCGAGTCGTCCGTCGTGGCGTAGCGCCGCCGGCCGAACATGTGCGACAGGGAGTTGATGGTGAAGGTGCCGTGCCACAGCAGCACGGTGGACACCACGAAGCCCCAAAACAGGCCGAAGCCGCCGCCGAAAGCGTAAAAAAGCCCGGCCAGGGCGGCAGCCGGCAGCAGCCGGACCGACCGGTGGTCGAGGATCTTCAGCTCGGGGTAGCGAGCGAGGTCCGAGACGCGGGACTCATCGGTGTCGTCCCAATCGGGACCCAAGATCCAACCGATGTGGGAGTACCAGAACCCCCGCTGCTTTGCCGAATGCACGTCGAGGGCGGTATCCGAGTGCTTGTGATGCCACCGGTGATGGGCCGCCCACCACAACACGCCTTTTTGGGCCGAGCTCTGCGCGCCGAGCGCCAGCAAGAACTGGAACCAGCGGGAGGTCTTGAACGAGCGGTGCGCGAAGTAGCGGTGGTAGGCCGCGGTCAGGACCGTCATGCGTACGTAGTACGAGGTCGCGGCAAGCAAGGCACCCCGACCAGACCACCCGCCGACGGCTATCCCCGTGACCACGGCGATGTGGAACGCCCAAAAGGGCCAGGTGCGCGGGGAAAAGTACCCCGCAAGGACGGACGAGGGGGCCAAGGCGTGCGAATGCGGCATCTGCAGCATTGAACGCACGCTCGATTGTGATCGTGTGCGCGTCCCATGACAGTTTGGCGACGATTGTCGGCGTCCGTTCACGGGGCCTTTTGACCCGTGACGTCCGGGGGCGGGGCGGGCGGCGCGCCGCGGGCCGTGGCCTCGGGAGGCCCGCCTTTGCGCGCGCCGTGGCCGCGGAGGCGCTGCATTTGCCAGCGGCGCAGGCGCCACTTCTTGACGGCGCTCACGAAGCCGACGAGCCCCGCAGCGATGAAGACGTATTTGAGAATGTCAGTGGCCACGCGGTTGCTCAGGTTTCGTCGGTGAGGACCAGGCGATGGGGAAAAGCGGGGGGAGGGATGTGCGACGCGACGACGTACTCGTCCCAGTGGGCCAGTTTCTCGGCGTCCCGTGGGTTCCCGCGGGCCTCGATCCGGGCTTTGCGGACGGGGTCCGAGCAGGTCACGAAGTGGACGTCGACGGGCGCGCCACAGGAGGCCTCGAGCTGCGCGGGCCAACCTGGCAGACGGCATTCGCGCGTGAAGGGCCCCACGACCACGCAGCTCGTGTGGGGGAGGTTGTGCCGGGCGATATCGAAGAGGGTGTCGTAGACGGGCTGGCGCAGCAGGGCCTTGAACGCGGGGGAGTCTCGGTCGGTTTCGGGCAGGCCGTTCGCCCGCAGGACCAGGCGCGCGAGGCGCTCGGTGGCGACGTCGATGTCGACCAGGGCGGCTTTGAGCTGCGCGGCCAACCGCTCGCCGTAGGTCGTCTTGCCCGCTCCGGCGGGGCCGCAGACGATGTGCAGGGTGTGCGGGCCAACCATTTCCGCAGTTTAGCGCTTGGGGCACATATTGGGGACCACGATGGGGCGCGGGGGCCCCCTTCTCACAAAGCGACGCGTCAGGCCGATGGGTCCTGACGTCCGTCAGGTGATGGCAAGTTCGGCGTGAGATCTTTTGGGAAACAGTGTTATCTCTTCACATGGGGCATGTTCTGGCTGAGCCCCTGAAAATCTGTCGGCGCGAGTTCCCTGCGTGGTTTCTCAGAGCTCCGACCCGTCCGCACCCGTCACAAAGGAGTTCGACCGTGGGCATTCAGCGCAGCATCCTGGCCTTGTGGTTTGCCACCGCCGCTTGCACGGGGGTGGCCAGTGAGGACCCGAACGTCGACGACGAGGGCGGCAACGGCGGCTCGAACACCGGCGGTAGGAACGGGAGCGGCAGCGGCAGCGGGGGCACCTCGGGGAGCGGTGCTGGGGGCACCCCCGGTCCCGTCACTCCGGGCCCGAACGGAGAGCTTTTCGACGGAAGCAAGCCCTTTCACCCGGGGCCGCGGGCCTTCAAGCGTCTGACCAATGAGCAGTACCTGAACGCCGTTTCCGACATTTTGGCGGTGAGTCCGGATCTATCGGCCGAGCTGAACGACGACCGACGGCTCGAGGCGTTCTCGAACGACGAGACCCAGTCGGACCCGTCGGGCGGCATGGTTCAAGCCTACGAGCGTGCGGCGGGCACCGTGGCCAGCGCCGCGACGGCCAGCGCAAAGCGGGCCGCGCTGTTCAACGACAGCGCCTGTGGCAGCAAGGACGCGTGTCTGGCGGCGTTCGTCTCCGAGTACGGGCGACTTTTGTTCCGCCGCCCGCTCGCCGACGCCGAACGAACGCCCGTGGTGGAGGCTGCCAAGGGCGAGATGGCGAGCAAGGGCGGAGATTTTTGGGCCGGCGCGCAGCTCGGTCTCGAGATCTTGCTGCAATCGCCGGCCTTCCTGTACGCCATCGACGAAGCCGCAACGACGAAGGCGGACAACGGCTTTTTCCGCCGCACGCCGGCTGCGATCGCTGCCCGGCTTGCCATGGTGCTGTGGAACTCCGTGCCCGACCGGGAGCTGCTCGACCGCGTCGATGCGGGAGGTCTCGACGACGATCAAGGCGTTTTGGATACGGCCCGCAACATGATCGAGCGCGCCCCTGCGAAGTTCGAGCGGGCCGGACGCCACTTCGTGCGGGAGTGGATGGGCTACGACCTGGCCAAGCGCGCCTCGAAGGATCCTTCCTTCGGGGATTGGAACCAGGAGCTGGCCACCTCGATCGTGAAAGAAACGGACGCGCTGGTGGACCACTTCGTCAAGAACGACGAACCGCTCCTCGACCTTTACGGAGCGGACTTCAGCTTCCTGGACGACCGGGTCAAGTCCTTCTACGGGGGAGGGCTCGACAGCATGGGCGAAGGGAAGTTCAAGTTGCCTGCGAATCGCCGCGGGATCTTGAGTCACGCCAGCTTCATCGCGGCCCACAGCGCCTTCGAGCGCCACTCACCCACCCTGCGGGGCAAGGCGGTTCTCGAGCGCTACCTGTGTGGAGCCGTGGGAGAACCGCCGGCCAACGCCCCTGCCGAGCTGCCGGCCTCGCAAACCGAGCCCGAGACGGTTCGCGAACGCACGGAGCGCTACATGCTGGGCGACAGCAATTGCAACTTCTGTCACGACTTGATGGATGGTGTGGGCTTTGCGTTCGAGCACTTCGACGCGATTGGGAAGTACAGGGAGTTCGAGGCGGTCGAGGGTGCGCCGGGGGGCAAAAAGCCCGTGAGTGCGAAGGCGTTCGTGAAGGTGCTGGGAGCGCAAGATGTCGATGGCTTGCCCGGGCTTGCCGGTGTGCTCTCTGCCAGCCCCGACGTAGAGGCCTGCATGGTGAGGAACGTGTTCAGCTGGTCGCTCGGCCGCCATGACGACAACCCCGACACCAAGACCTTGGCAGACATGCACCGCGAGTACCGGGAGGGTGCGAAGTCACTTCGTGACCTGATGGTGGGCCTGGTGAAGAGCGGGGCCCTCACCTACAAGTCCGAAGGCTGAAGCGGCGTTAGCGATTTTCGACCCGTTGCGAACAGGAAGTACGACCATGAAGACCTCCGACAAAGCCAAGCCCACGCGTCAGGTCCGTAACGTGGCTCTGCCGCGCCGCCTGTTTCTCAAAGGTGCGGCTTCGACCATCTGGCTGCCGGCGCTGGAAGGCATGCTGAACTCGAACGGAAACGCCTATGCCAACGGGGACGCTCTGGCCAAGCGCTTCGTCGAAGTGTACTTCGGCGTGAGCTACAGCAAGCGTGACGGGTCGAAGACGACCTGGGCGCCCCGAAACGGCAGCGGCCCGTTGCCCGCGCAGCTCAACTTCGAGTTCACCACGGACGACGCCTACCAGGCGAAGATCAAGCGCCTGATTTCGAAGGGGCAATACGGTCTGCGCCAAAAGGACCTGATGAACTCCATCAGCGACCCGGCGATCAAGAAGTACGTGCGCATCATCGACGGGATCAGCACGTCGGGCTTGGCGCAGTCGAATCAACACGGCCAGTGCATGAAGTCCGTGGTGGGTGTGCTGCCTGGCTACCAGAAGATGACGAACAACGCGCCCAGCGTGGCCACGCTGGACCGCTACGTGGCCTCGTACGACAAGTTCCGGTCCGGCACCACCGACGTGGCGTTTTTGGCCTGCTCGCCCGCGGGGCGGCAGACCTCGACGATCGAGTTCAAGTCGTCTTGTTACTTCAGCGGCACGAAAAACGGGCTCATCCCGGGGGGCAGCAGCCTGCAGAAGCCCGAGGCCGAGTTCGATCCCGCGGCCGCCTTCGCCGCGCTGTTCGGAAACGGCGGAGCCAACCAGCCCGCGCCGGGCGCCAACGATCCGGCGAAGGACCGGCGCCGGTCGGTGCTCAATGGCGTATTGAAGGCCAACGAATCCGTGCTCAACCGGTTGAGTGGCGCCGACAAGCAGGAGGTGGAAGCGCACCTCGATTACATTTCCGAGATCGAGAAATCGCTGACGTCCACGAAGCCCCTGTCCTGCGATACGCCCGACAAACCCGAGACCGCCAAGAAGAACGGCAGCTGGGATCTGGCGTACGCCAACGGGATCGCGCCGCGCGTGGCCAAGGACATGCGCGATATCGCCGTGCTGATGCTCAAGTGCGGTTACACCCAGGTGGTGAACCTGGTGATTACTCCTGCGTGGGGCAACATCAACGCCTCGTACTTCATCGATCACACGGGAGGCAAGGATCTGGATGCGGCGCCTGACGGCAAGCGCCAGCAGCATCCCGATAGCCACGATTTCCGTTCGACGCACGCGCTGCTCACGCCCTACCACACGGGCCAGCTTGCCAGCCTCATCAAGCAGCTTGCCGACGTGAAGGAAGGTGCCCAGAGCCTGATCGACGAGACGTTGATCTGGTTCACGAGCGAGCATGGGCCACAGACTCACGACCAAAGCAACATCGCCACGGTGATCGCTGGTGGGCCGAGCCTGGTGAAGGGCGACTACTACGACGACGTGGGGTCGCGGCGGATCGCCGATCTGCACATGGGCATCTTGGCTTCGCTCGGGCTTCCCGATGCGCAGTACCGCGACTACGTGAAATCGCCGCAACCGAGCCCGGTGAGCTTCCTCTAAACGGTGGCGAACAGCGCTTCGGCCCTGTGGGGCCGCGAGGGGCTTTTGGTGGGGGTGTTTGGCGGCTAAGCTTTCGCCCCCATGCATGCGCTCGCATCCTTGACCAAACCCTCCGGTGCCATGTTGGCGATGGCCACCTTGATGTCTTCCCCGGCGTGCCGCAAGGCCGGAGCGCCGGGCCTGCCGGCGCACGCGCCGCTAGGTGCCGAGGTCAGCTGGGGAGGGCTGAGGGTGCGCACCTTGGGAGAGCGGCGAGATCCGCAGCAGATCGTGGTGCTGCTGCATGGCTGGGGCGCTCCGGGAGACGATTTGGTGCCGCTTGGGCAGGTGCTGCGGAGTCCGGGACGGCTGTTCCTTTTCCCCGAGGCGCCGCTCGTGAGCCCGGGAGGGGGCCGTGCGTGGTGGCACCTCGACATCGATCGCCTGATGAAGCTGCGTGAGCGCGGTGGGGAGCGGGACCTGCGTCAGGAGCAGCCGCAGGGCCTCGTCGAAGCCCACGACAAGGTGCGCGCCCTGATTGATGAGGCGAAGCGGCACTTTGGCCTGCCCGCGTCCCAGGTGGTGCTGGGGGGATTCTCCCAGGGCGCCATGCTGGCGACGGACGTGGCGCTGGGGCTCGAGGCAACGCTTGGCGGGCTCGTCGTGCTCTCGGGGACGTTTTTGGCCGAGCCGCGCTGGCGGGCTCAGCTTGCGCGCCCTGTGGCGCCGTTCCCCGTGCTGCTGAGCCATGGGCACGACGATCCGATCTTGCCCTTTTTCCTGGCCGAGGAGCTGAGCGCGGTGCTCCGCGAGGCACGGCTGCCCGTGACGTGGATTCCCTTCGCCGGGGGACACGAGATCCCTCGTGAGGTGCTGGCCGAGACGGCTGCGTTCCTAAAAGCCGTTTCGCCGAGCCCAACGAGCGCTGCCCCCCTGAGGTGCAGACCCCAGCCCTCATGCGGAGGGGTGGGCTCAGCGGCCCACGAAGGGGTTGGCCACGCCCTGCTCGGCCGCGATGCGGGCGTTCCGGGTGCGCTCCCAGGCGTCCGGGGGATCGGCGTGGTGCCACGCCTCGAGGCGCGCACGCTCCGCCCCCGAAAGTCGAAAGGCTTCCGGATAGACGAGGTTCATGTAGAGGTACGCGCGAGCCACGTCACCGCGGCGGGAGGCCGGCAGCTCGGCGGTTTGCCTGGCGACGTCGATCTCGAAGTCACACTGGCCGAACGCGCGGGGCTCGCCGGGCACGTTGCCGAAAGTGAAGTGCGCGCGGGCTTGGTTGAGCTCGCCGAGGGCGGGGACCAGGTTGTGAAGATCGGCTTCCATACGGCGGAACTCATCGTCGATCTTGCGGCAGCATGCGCGGCCGTCGAGCCGACGGCCGTTGCGGTCGAGACAAGGCCGATCCCGCCAACAGGAGCGCTGGGATCCGAAGGCCGAGGCGGGCACCACGTGCTCCCATGTGAGGCGCTGGCTCGTGCGGCTTCGGCCCCGCGGACGGTAGCCGCAGCCACGCGCTTCGATGAGGCCCTCGGCAGAAAAGGAACAGCTGCAGTAGAAGGTTTCCCGATGATCGGCATAGATCGCGGCCGCCCGGCGCTTGGCCGCGGTAAACGAGGCCGGCGTACGGGGGGCTTGCATGAGCGCGGGTGTCGGTGGGCTCCGGCGGGAGGTGTGGCAGGTGGTGAACAGAAGGACCAGGACGGCCAGCGCCAAGAGCCCGCGCACCATGAAGGTCTGGGAGGGGGCACCACGCGGAGGCCGGGGCTGGGCACTGCGCGGGGACCGAGGGTGGGCCGGCACTCAGAAGCCCAGCACGAGGCCCAAGCCCCAGCGCTCGAGGCTGCAGCCGTTCGACAAGGCTTCACAGTCGGTGCCCGGGAAAAGGCGGAGGTAATCGTAGGAGATCTGCAGGGCCATAGGGCCGCCGAGCGCCACGAGCGCACCCACGGTGGCGCCTGCCCCCCACAGATCGGGGTTATTCTCCACGAACAGCCGCCCCGCCCGCGGCACCAGCAGGGGCCACAGAGGGCCCGCGCGCCAGGGCAGCCACCGCACGGCGGCCATGGTGCTGGCCACCGTGAGGACCTCGGAGCCCCCGGACACGTCCACCTCGACCGTGGGAGCGAGCCCGTCGAACAGGAAGTGGCCGTATTCGGCTCCGGCGGCCCACACGAACCCGTTGCCGCCACCGCCCAGCCCGAGGGCCACACCCACGTGGTGGCTGCCCGCATCGCCGTAGCGGGGCGGGGCCGCAGGCAGGGCGCCCAGGTCCTGCGCCACCCCCGGGCGGCCAGCGAGCACAACCACCGCCCCCACGAGCCACGCTGTTCGCATCGGGGGAGTCTGTCAAAACGTCACCCTTTGACAAGAGCCCCTGGCGTGGGGAGGCACAGGCACAGCTGGTGTTTGCAGGGCCTCACGCGCATCATGGCGGGCGAACATGTCGACCCGCCCCAAGCGCCCGCGCGCCCACCAGCGTGAAAAACGCCGGGAACTCACCAAGCTCGTGGATAAGCTGGATCGGCTGGTCCACGAGAGCGCCGGTGGCAGCCCCGAACGTGCGGTGGAGGTGAGCTCGGCTTCGGTGATCGAGGTGAAGGCCCGCGCCCATCGCTGTGGCCGTTGCGAGGGCGAGCTGCTGCTCGTGGCCCACGAGGCCGAGTTCCGCAACGGCGTGCAACTGCGGCGCGTGGACTTGCAGTGCCGGAGCTGTTTCGCGCCGAGGCGCGCCTGGTTCCGCTTGGGTCCGCCACCGGCGAACTGAGATCGCCTCCAACCGGGGCGTGCAAGCACCACGGGAGCGAGCCCCCCGTTTGCGGCTTTTGGCCAGGTGCTTGCAACTGCCGTGGGGGGGCATGGCGCTCAAGTACTTTTTGTGGGCCGCGTGGTGGCTGAGTAGCGGGGTGTCCTGTGCGCCACGGAGCGCGGGGTTCCGGCCTTTTCCGGGCACACCGGTGATCTGGCAGGAGGACGATCGCGGTCACGTGGCAGAGGTCCCCGTGCGCAGGCAGCTCGAGGCGCAAGACCTGGGGCTCTTCGTACGCGACTTCGGCAGCCGCGAGCTGCAGCGCTTCTTGTCGCTCGAGCAGATGAAACCCGCCGAGGACGTCAACGCACGCGACGAGGTGCCGTGCTCGACGTGGTTTTGCGCCCGTCACCACCTTGCACCCATGACCACGGAGGCGCTGTTGGCAGGCCCCCCGGGGGCGCGGCCACCGGTGTTGCCGCTAGCGGTCACGAAGAGCAAGGACCGGGGTGCGGCGGCTGGCTTCTCCGCCACGGACGCGCAGGGCCATCGGTTCTTGATCAAGCTGGATCCCCCGCATCATCCCGGGCTGAGTTCGGGGGCCGAGATCATGGGCAATCTGATCTTTTACGGCGCGGGCTACAACGTGGCAGGGGCCTTCAGCCTGCACGTGCCCCGGGACGCGTTTCAGCTGGCGGAGAAGGCCACGTTCCAGCTCTCGGGCGTGGCGGAGCGGCCCTTCACGCGGGCGCGCCTGGACGCACTGCTGGCGAATGCGGGGCGCACGCGCGAGGACGAGGTCTCCGCTGCCGCGATCCCCTGGATCGAAGGTGAGGTGCTGGGCGCGTTCGACATGATGGGCACCCGCGCGGATGATCCCAATGATCGCATCCCTCACCAACATCGTCGTTCGTTGCGCGCCTCGCGCCTTTTGTTCGGATGGCTCAACGTTCACGACGCGAGCGCCTTGAACACGCTCGACAGCTACGTCGAGGAGGACGGTCGACGTTTCGTGCGCCACCACTTCATCGACTTCGGCGCGGGTCTGGGCTCGGCGTCGTGGCGCCGGAAGGATGTTTTCGAGGGGCGAGAAAGCTTGTTTCCTCTATCGAGACTGCTGGCCTCACTGTTGACACTCGGGATCTACCAGCGTGACTGGCAGCGCGACCAGGCGGCACATCACGCCAGCTTGGGGCAGCTGCCGCCCGCCCTGGGGTGGTTTCATCCCACGCACGGCTGGGATCCGCGCGCGTTTCACACGAACCGAAAGGTGCCGGCGCATCTACGCATGACCCCGCGGGATGGCTACTGGGGGGCGAAGGTCATCACGTCGTTTACGCGCGCCCAGCTGCGGGCGCTGGTTGATTTTGCGTACGCGGGCCGGGGAGAAGCCGATGCCGTCTTCGAGGCCCTGGTGTGGCGCCAACGTCGCATCGGGGAGACGTACCTGCGTGGTTATGCCGCCGTTGAGTCGCCCCACGTGGAGGGCTCGCGCTTGTGTTACCTGGACATCGCGGTGGCGCGGGGGTTTTACCCAGCAGCGCCGCGGCACGTCTTCGAGCTGCTCGATGCGCGGGGGCGGCTCGTCGCGCGCGCCGACATGGTCACGTCCCAAGCCCGGTTGTGCGTGCCGCTGCCCGAGACGGGCCCCGCGCGGCAGGCGCCGTATCTGGTGATGGCGATCAGGACCCAAGAGGCCACGCACACGTCACGGCCAAGCTACGTCCATCTTCAGCGAGGGGTTGGCGGGCGGCTGCACGTCGTGGGCCTGGAGCGTATCGATTGACGTTGCGACGCCCCCGCCACCGCGTGTCCGGGGTTGTGGTGGTGATGGGGGTCCTGGGCCTTTGGCGTTCCGTGCTCGCTGCGGAGGCACCTGCGTCCCCCGGAGGACGCCCCGAGTCTGCCGCCGTGCCAGGCCTCGATGGGCGGGTCCCGCCCCCTCCCCCGCGCGATCTGGCGCTGGCGCGTGGGCTGTTGGCACCGCTACGGGCGGCCGCCTGGCTCGTGTCGACGCCGGTGGATGCGGCCGTGGGCTTCGTCGAGAGGCACGAGCTGCCGGCCCACGCCTACGAGCTGCTCACCAGCGACGATCGCCTCGTGGGGGTGCGGCCCAGCGTGCGCTACGAGTCGGGCTTTGCCTTGGCCGGCGGCGTGCACTTTTTCGACCGGCGCAGCTTGGGGCCCGGATCGTTTTTGGGCTTGAATCTGGGCGGAGGGCCACGTTCTTTCGATACCACCTTCGCGCTCAGCCCCCCCGGCAGAACGGGTCTGCGGCTCTCTGCCTGGGCGTGCTGGCAAGGAGACGCGCTGTTTGGAGGGCTTACGGGACAAAGCACCCAGGCGCTGCGGGACGAGGGTTTCGACCTGGCTCGCTACCAGGTGCACGGGCGCGGTGTGGGCGTGGGCTGGCGCTGGCCGCTCGCGGGGGGCCTGCGGACACGCACCGGTGTGGACCTTCACGACCGCCGCTACGCCAACGGGCTTACAGACGGACCGCAACAGATCCTGAACGTGTACTGTCCGCCCGGCCAGGAGAACCGGTGCGCGCTCGGGGGTGACGTGGTACCCGGGTTTGCGCGTGGCCTCACCGTGCTGCAGGGACGCGGGGAACTCGCCCTGGATACCCGACGCGATCCCCGCTTTGGCTCTGGCTGGTTGGGTGCGCTCGAGGGCGTGGGCACGCTCGGCGTGGCAGGGGATCCCAGCCGTCACGCGAAGGTGCAGGTGGGGTTCGGCCGCGTCCTCACGTTTGGTCACCATGGCCTCGACCTGCGCGTGCAGGCCGGCGCCCTGTGGCGGCTGGGTACAGCGCCGATTCCGTTCGAGGAGCTGCTGTCGCCTTCAGGGCCCCGCGGCTTGCGCGGCCTGCGCTCGGGACGGCTGCGGGGGCCGACCGCGCTCGTGGCCACGGTGCAATATCGATGGCTGCTCGCCCCGTGGATGGATGCCTTGCTCTTCGTGGACAAGGGCAATGCCTTTCGGGAGAACTTCGAGAACCTCTCCTGGGCGCAGACCTTCACGAGCTATGGGCTTTCCTTTCAGCTCGTGGAGCGGGCAAGGTCCGAAGGTGCCGAGCGCAACGTACCCTCCCTCGCGTTCACGTGGGCGTATACGCCCGGGGAGGGCATGCGCTATGCCGTCGTGAGCAACGTGACCGCCTGGTAGGCGTGAGGGCCTCGGCTCAATCCTCTGCCTTGGCGAGAAAGCGCGCGAGCTGCGAGCTCGGCGTCTTGAGATCGAGCGCTTTGACGACGGCACGGAAGCGCGAGCTGGTCTGGCCGTCAGCCTCCATGGCCTGCAGGAACGCCTGCGCGAGGGCGGCGAAGTTCTTGGCGAGGACGAGGGCGGTGAGCCCGTCCCGATCGAACGCCGCGTCCATCTCGCGCAGCCGGCGGCGCACGTCAGCCCAAGCGGCAGATGCGGACGATACGGCGGCGGGGCTCATGATGAAGAGCTTAGCGCGCGCGTCGGCGCGGGGGCGAGGGCGAGGGCGTATCGCCAGCGGGAAGCTCCACCACGAAGGTGGTGGTGGGGGCGTGCGGGTCGAGGCGCACGTCGCCTCCGTGAGCGCGCGCGATGTGGCGCGCGATAGCCAGCCCGAGGCCACTGCCCTCTTGCCGACCCGTGGCGCCCTTACGGAAGGGCTCGAAGAGGATGTCCGGGTCCACGGGTGGTACACCTCCGTCTTGGACGGCCACGAGCAAGGCGTTCCCCTCGTGCTGTAACGTCACGTTGACCTCGGTCCCCGAGGGGCCATGGCGAAGGGCGTTTTCGAGCAGATTGCGGAAGAGCCTCACGAGTTCGTTGTGGTCCCCGTACACGCGATCGTCTTCCGCGCGCGGAAGCCTGATGCGCTCGCGTGTCGCCGCCCCGGCTGCCATGTCGCGGGCCTCCTCAAGAACGCACAGAAGTGACACCTCGGCGCGCGAAGGCGCGGCCTCAGCGCCGAGCCTGGCCAAAGCAAGCAGATCGTCCGCCATCGACTTGAGCCGCCGGGTCGACGCGAGGGCGTGTTCGATGGTCTCACGATAGTCAGAGGCGGCGCGCGGCTTGCGCAAGGCGAGCGACAGCTCACCGAAGATCACCGTGAGCGGTGTGCGCAGCTCGTGGGCCGCGTGGGCGACGAAGTGTCTTTGTGCCACCAGCAGCGCGCCGAGCCTCTCGATCATGGCGTCCACGTCCCGCGCGATCTGCGCGATCTCGCCCGTGCCGAGGTGCTTGCCCATGCGGGCATCGAGGTCGCCGGCCGCGACGTTGCGGGCCACCTCCGCAACCTTGGCGTAGCCGCGGGTGAGGCGCGTGATCGTGAAGGCCACCACACCGATCGTCCAGGCGCACGCGACGGCGAAGACCGCCAACATGGCACGCCGGAGGAATGCGGCGTCGCCGTCCAGATCGGCCCGGGACACCGCCAGGAGCACCCGTTGTCCGGGCCTGCCCGGCACCGGCGCCCAGGCGCCGCGCAGCTTCACGCCCCGAGAGAGGGAGAAGTCGATGCAGCACCCCGTCGTTCGACGAGGAAGCTTGGGGACCCACATCGCGTCGAGGTTGGCGCTGCTACGGATCACGGTGCCGCTCGCGCCGATGAGAGCGGCGTAGGGTTCGAGGGGACCCACGTCGTTGGCTTCGGGCCCTCGGCGCGAGCCGAGTAACAAGAGCGCGCCTTCGTCTGCCGAGGCGAGCTCACGCGCTTCTTCTGCGGCCTCGGCCACGAGCACGTCGTCCAGTTGCCGCTGCTGATCGCGGTTCACGGCCGCCGAGATCACGGCCAGGGCCCCGCCGAGGGTGACCAGGCTCGAAGCGCTCACGGCGGCCACGAACTTGAGACGGTAGCTAGCGAGGGGTCGCGCCATCTCTTTTCCATCGATAGCCTCGCCCTCGAACGGACTCGAGCCGGTGAGCGTGGACCCCTAGCTTGTCACGGAGGCGGCTCATGTAAACCTCGACCACGTTCGTGCCCGGGTCGAACGGCATCTTCCAGGCGTCCGAGAGCAGATCGGCTCGCTTGACGAACTGGTCAGGCCGCTCGAGCAGGTAGGCCAAGAGCGTGAACTCTCGCGATGTCAGCTCCACGGCGGCTCCCTCGGGCAGGTGCAGCTTGCGCTCGCGCCAGTCGAGCGCGGGCATGTCCGGGGCACCCGGCGCGCGGGGCCTGGCCCGCGCCCGACGTGCCAGGGCGTCGAGGCGGGCCAGGAGCTCTTCCAGCTCGAAGGGCTTCGTCAGGTAGTCGTCGGCGCCCGCCCGGAGGCCCCGGACGCGGTCTTCCACCTCGAAACGAGCCGTCAACATCAAGATGGGAACGTCGTGCTGCTGCCGCCGGAGGGCCTCACAAACCTGCAGACCGTCGAGACCCGGCATCATCCAGTCGAGCACCACGACATCGAAAGGCGCCGTCGACGCCTGCTCGAGGCCTGCCTGGCCGCTTTCCACCACCAAGACGTCACGGCCGTCGTCGGCCAGCGCCCGGGCCAGGAACTTGCCCATCTGGCGATCGTCTTCCACGACGAGTACCCGCATGGGGACATAGTAGTTCCGGCGTGCCGCGCCCGTTAGCCGGGCGGGAATTAAAATCAATTAATGACCGGGCTTCGCCGCGTTCCTGCAGCTTAGGGCCCCGTGGGAAACGTACTCGAACGACTGGTCACCTTCGCCGTTCAGCGGCGCAGCGCCGTTTTGGCCGTCTCGGCGCTCGTGGCCGCGGTGGCGGCCCTCACGCTGCCGCGGCTCGCGGTCGACGCCGTGCCTGACGTCACGAACGTCCAGGTCTCGATCCTCACCACGGCGCCGGGGCTATCGCCGTCCGAGGTCGAACAGTACATCACGTACCCCGTGGAGACCGCCATGAACGGCCTGCCCGACATGGTGGAGGTCAGGTCCGTGAGCAAGACCGCCGTGTCCGCCGTCACGTTGGTGTTCGCGGATCACGTCGACGTCTGGTTCGCACGCCAGCTCGTGTCCGAGCGGCTCAAGCAGGTCGAATCGGTGATCCCGCCCGGCTACGGACGCCCGGAGCTGGCGCCCGTCTCGACGGGGCTGGGGGAGATTTACGAATTTTACCTCGACTCCAGCCAACACAGCCCGATGGAGCTGCGCACCTTGCTCGACTGGGTGGTGGCCCCGCGCCTGCGCTCCGTTCCGGGGGTGATCGAGGTGAACTCGATGGGCGGAGAGGCCAAAGAGTTCCAGGTGGTCTTGGACCCCAAACGCATGGCGTCCTTCCGGCTGAATCTGCGGGATGTCCTGAGCGCCGTGAAGGAGAGCAGCGCGAACGTGGGCGGCGGGTACGTCGAAAAGAACGGCGAGCAGATCGTGTTGCGGGGAGAGGCGCAGTTCAAGGACCTGGAGGACATCGCCGCGACCATGCTGAGCGCAAACGATGATGGGACGCCCATCCTGCTTGTCTCACGTTGCGGAGATCCGCGTGGGGTCGGCCTTGCGCTACGGGGTGGTCACCATGCACGGCAAGGGCGAAATCGTCGCGGGCACGGTGATGATGCTCATCGGGCAGAACTCCCGGGATGTGGTGGCCGGTGTGAAGACGCGGCTCGAGGAGATCGCGCGTGACCTGCCCGCCGGGGTCACGATCAAGAGCTACTACGACCGCGCCGAGTTCATCGCGCGTATGCTCCGCACCGTCACGATCAACCTGGGCGAGGGGGCCTTCCTCGTGGTTTTGGTGCTGTTTTTCACCCTCGGCAGCGTGAGGGGCAGCTTGCTGGCGGCGCTGGCGATTCCGCTTTCGATGGGTGTGGCGGTCATCGGCATGCATCAGCTGGGTGTGACGGGAAATTTGATGTCGCTTGGAGCCATCGACTTTGGCTTGTTGGTGGATGGCGCCATCGTCATGCTCGAGGGCACGCTTCATTACATCGAGCATCATCGACCCTCACGCGACGAAATCCCCACCGCCGTGGCCACGGCCATGCGGCGCTCGGCCAAGCCGGTCACCTTCGCCGTGGCCATCATCCTGATGGTCTACCTGCCGCTGATGGCGCTCGAAGGCCAGGAAGGCAAGATGTTCCGCCCCATGGCGATTACGGTGGCTTTGGCACTTGGGGGGGCCCTGCTCTTTACACTCGTAACGTTTCCAGCGGCCTGCGCCTACGCTCTGCGCACGCCGAAGGCGCGGACCAAGGAGACCCTCTTCGATCGAGCGGGCGTGGCCTATGGCCGTGTTTTGAACCGGGCGCTCGCGCGGCCGGCTTTCCTCATCTTGGCGGGAGGGCTCGTCTTCGTGGTCACGGTGCCGTTCGCGGCCCGGCTGGGGGCCGAGTTCGTGCCCCGGCTCGATGAGGGAGAGTTTTCCCTGGACGTCAGGCGCATCCCTTCGATTGGGCTTTCGACGGCCAAGGCCTTGTCCGAACAAACCGAAGCGGTGGTGGCTCGGTTTCCCGAAACCCTCTCGGTGGTCACACGCTTGGGACGCCCCGAGGTGGCCACCGATCCTGTCGGTGCCGACGAATCGGCCGTGCGGGTGAAGCTGCGCCCCAAGACCGAATGGACGACGGCCAAAGACATGGACGATCTGGGCGTGGCGATGAAAGACGCGATCGAGGCCGAGGTTCCCGCCACCTTCGTTTCAGTGTCGCAGCCCATCGAGGACCGGGTCAACCAGCTGCTCTCGGGGTCGAAGGCCGACCTCGCCATCAAGGTTTACGGTTTCGACCTTGAAACGCTGCTCAGCATCGGAAACGAGGTGGCCGCCGTCCTGCGTGGCTTGGACGGCACGGGTGACTTGCGTGTACAGCGGGTCCTGGGGCTGCCCTTTCTCGATGTCGACGTGGACCGCATGAAGGCGGCGCGCGTGGGCATTCGGCCGGCCGACGTCCTGGCGACGGTGGAGGCCGCGCGCTCGGGCATCGAGGCCGGCGTGGTCTTCGAGGGCCCCTGGCGCTTTCCGGTAAA
This sequence comes from Myxococcales bacterium, assembly GCA_022184915.1. Classification (NCBI taxonomy): domain Bacteria; kingdom Pseudomonadati; phylum Myxococcota; class Myxococcia; order Myxococcales; species Myxococcales bacterium. The sequence continues at coordinate 689,939 of JAGTJU010000003.1, forward strand.
GGTTCTGCAGCCGCCCCCGGGGGTGGATCCCGAGTCGATTGGGGAGGTTTTGGTGAGCAGCGCGCAGAGCAAGATGGTTCCCATCGCCCAGGTCGCGGACGTGAAGCTGCGGGAGGGCCCTGCCACCATCAACCGCGAGAACTTCTCCCGCCGTCTCTTGGTGGAGGCCAACGTGCGGGGGCGTGACCTGGTGAGCTACGTGGGTGAGGCCAGGCGCATGGTCGAGCAAAAGGTCGTGCTTCCGCCCGGGTATCACCTCGAATGGGCGGGCCAGTTCGAGAACTTTACCCGGGCGAAGAACCGCCTGATGCTCGTGGTTCCCGTGGCGCTGGGGATCATTTTCGGCATGCTGTTCCTGATGTTCGGCGATCTGCGCACGGTCCTGTGCGTGTTCGCGTGCGTTCCGTTCGGCGTGGTGGGCGGCATCTTCGCGCTGGTGGTGCGCGACCTGCCGTTTTCGATTCCCGCGGCGGTTGGCTTCATCGCCCTGTGCGGTGTGGCGGTGTTGAACGGTGTCGTCATGGCCAGCGAACTGCACCGGCTTCTCGAAGATCCAGGCTGCCTCAATCCCTGGCGGCAGAGCGCGATCAAGACGCTGCGCCCCATGCTGACCACTGCGCTCGTGGCCGCCATCGGGTTTTTGCCCATGGCCATCTCCACCCGCGCGGGGGCCGAGGTGCAGCGGCCGCTGGCCACGGTGGTGATCGGGGGCATCGTGTCCTCCACCTTGCTGGGGCTCTTGTTGCTGCCGGTGCTCTTGCGCCTTGCCACCCGTCGGATGCGGTCGGCCGCGCTGCCCTGAGACCGGAAGCGTCCCCGGGGAGCAGCGCACTTACGTGTGCCGCTCACGCCGCGCCCCCACGATGACCGCCACGAAGCCCAAAACACCCAGGCCCGCCAACAGCGCGGCGAGCCTCACCCCGGGGGGCTGATAGGTCATCACGAGGTGGTGCGTGCCCGCGGGGGCGGGAACGCCTCGCATCGCATGGTTCGTGCGCCACAGGGGAGCGGCCTTGCCATCCAGCGTGGCCGTCCAGCCCGGATCGTAGCCTTCCAGCACGACGATGAGCCCCTGTCGATCGAGCGTGCAGCGCGCTTCGATCCGCGACAGCTCGTAGCGCGTGAGCTGGCATGTGCCTGCGCGCCCAAGGGGGGCATCGAGGGCTTGGGCCCCCTGGCCCTCTGCCAGCAAAGCCAGGTGGCCGTCCGCGACCTCGGGCGTGAACATGCGGAACAAGACGTCCTTGTCGCTCGACACCGTTGCGCGGGCCACCGGGTACACCCGCGGCAAGGTGTTGCGAACTTTGTAAAGCCTTGCCCCGGGCAGCGGATCCATGAGGGCCTCGTAGTGCGACGCCCGCTTGTCGGGTGCGCGAGGATCGCGCACAGGCAAGATGGTGTATTCCACCCCCAGCAAGCGCAAGCTGGTGGCGCCAAAGCCAAGGCCTTCTTCCCAGATCTGATCCACCCGGTTGGACGTGGCGGCATCGTAGCCGGGCACCACGGTGATGCCGAAGGCCGCGGGGAAGTTGGGCGTCAAGATCTCGAGCCAACGCCGCTCGGAGTCTTGCCGCGTGAACGCGGGCACCAAGGGCAGGACGGTGTCGACGGTTTTTCGGCTGTGATAAAAGCGCGGCGGCGCCGGATGGTCACGCGGGTCGTTCAGGATCGCCTGCGCAGCGGCGGGTGGCCGGGACGCCACGTGCGCGGCCTCGAAAGGTTGCAGCTCCCATGCCGTGGGGGCGAGATCCATGAAGACCACGCCCGCAAAGAGAGCGGGGAGCCACCGGGGGCGCCGGCGCTTGAACCACAGCGCCGCGAACACCAGGGCGATGGCGAGGGCCCCGTGGGCGGCGCCTTTGCGCACGAAGGGGGCCCATCCCGGCGGGAACAGGGCGGGGGCCGTGACCGCCAAGCCCAGCACCAGGGCCAGGAAGGCCAGCCCTCGTTTCCAGGGCAGACCGTCCATGCGGCGTACGCGTTCGAGCCCCAGCGCCGCCAACAGGCAGACCCACGCGACCAGCAGCACCACGTACTTTTCGGGGTAGCGCATGTACGCAAACGGCAGCATCACCGAGCGCCACACCGCGTGCACGGGCGTGTAGCGCCCAAGACACAAGAAGAGCGTGAACACCCAAAAGCCACCCAACCACAGGGCCTCTTTGCGGCCTCGTCCGAACGCCAGCAAGGCCAGGCAAAACAATGAGGCCCCAAGATACGCGTTGAACGCGAGCGGGGCCCCGTCGATGGCGGCCTCGCCCGCGTAGCGGCCCCCCGGATAGTCCACGGCAGGAATGCCCATGGCCTCGGGGGCAACGAACTCGATGAGCCGGATCGGATGGAACGAATACCGTTCGGCCTCGGCACGGGCCACACCCTGGGCGCGGGGCGTCTGCGCCAGCACCGCGCGCGCCGGCGCGATCATGATCGCCCCCACGAGCAGCGCCAGCCCAAGCCCCCCCCCAAGCGCGAAGAGGTGCGCCCTCGTCAGGTGCAAGCCAGGGCCTTCGGCCTGCGCGGCGCGGGCCGTGTGGCGGTGCCACACCCAGGCGGTGAGCGCTCCGCTGCCCACGGCCATGAGCGCCACGAAGAGCTCCCCCGCCAAAAACGCGAGCGCCACGGGCGTGGCCAGCTTCAACGCCCCCGTAAACGGCCGGCGTGCACGTAAAGAGGACAGGCTGGCCAGCGTGCCCACGGCCACCCAGGGCACCCAGGCGCCCGCGATCACCAAGAGCCCCGCGGACCACATCGAACTCGTGTACCCCGACAGAGCCCAGCCAAGGCCTGCCACGAGCTGCGCTGCCTTGCCGCAACGAAACTGACGCGCGAGCCACAGCATCCCGAACCCACCCCACAGCGTGTGCCCGAAGCTCTGCCAGGTCAGGGCCTGGGCCACCCAGCCCTCGGGAACCCACAGCAAGGTCCAATTCGGTGGGTAGAACACGGCGTAAAGCGGGTTGCCCCACACCGGCAGCCCCAAGCCCGAGTAGGGATTCCAGTGGGGGAACTGACCCGACAAAAGCGCGGTGCGTACGAAGGCGCGCGCAGGAAAGTTCCAGTGCGCGGGGTCGCGAAAAAAGATGATCTGCCCCCAGAACATGGGCGCATAAGCAAGGGACAACAACACCACGAGCCACAGGCCCGGGCGCGTCCACGCAGGATCCCTCGGAGGCAAAGGGGGCGCCACGTGACCCTGCGGCGGTGCGGGGGGCTCGTCGGCGCTCACTGGCCTTCGTTGAACTCCCTGATCACCGACGAGTTGTGGGTCACGCCCATGACGTGCACGTTGTTCGGAAGACCACCCACCCCAAGGAAATTGCAGGCAGCCAGGGCATAGAACCAAGGTGTGATCGTGCCACCCGCGGCACCCAGCAAGCGGTTGCCGTAGTCGGCGCCGCCCGGCACCGCCTGGCCCGCCCTACCGGCGTTCACGATATACGTGCAGTAAAGCTCCGAGCGTCGCGGCCTCAGGCCCACCGCGCGCCAGGTCTGAGGCCACCCGGCGGGGTTCGCGATCGACGTGGCCACGCGGCGCGAGTTGAAGCCTGCGTCGTCGGGGGAGATCGGATAAAACGCCGCCGCGCTCTCGTTGGTGCTGGGCGCATCGAGCGCGTCGTCGGCACGCAGGGGCAAGTAAGCAGCGAATTCGCCGATGTACACCTGCTCTTTGGCGCTCATCTCGGCCAGCATCGCGACGGCCTCGGCGCGGCGGGCACGGCTAATCCACTTGCCGTAGCCGTAGGCCGCCATCGTGGCGAGAATCACGATGATCACCACGACGATCATGAGCTCCACCAAGGTGAAACCTGCCTGGGCGCGTCTTGGGCCCGTCGTGTTCGTATAGGAAGATTTCAAGGGTTTACCTCGTGCCGTCTCGGTTGGTGGGCTTGCCCAACGTCCTCACCCGAGGGCGTGGGCCCCGGCAACACATCGGCAGGTCGCGCCCGATCTAGAGGAGGGTGGGCAAGAGTTGACCATGTAGGCCCCCGTGTGAGGGGCGTGGTGCCCGCGGCAAAGACACGATCGAGAGCGTTTTCCTGTCGACGCGCGGTGATATAGTGCCGCCGGTCTCAGGAGGCAGCAGGATGCTTACGTCGATTCGCACGGGATGGCGCACAGTGGGCCGGTCGGCCTTGGTTTTTGGTCTCGCGGCGGGCATCGTCGCGCCGCCCGCTTGGGCGCAAGAGCCGGAAACGCTCACGGCAGTGCCCGAGAGTTCACCTTACGCGCAGCAGTTCGGTATGTCGGTGCGGGGGCGCTATGTCACCGTGCCCAGCTGGTTTTTGGACCTGTTCACGAAGGAAAACGTACCGCTGCACACGGCGGGCTTCCTGGTGGAGGCCTTCCGCCGCAAGGACAACTTCGACATCGCGCTGGGACTTGGCTACCAGAACATGTCGCCTCCCGACGGCAACTGGCTCGGGCGAGGTAAGGATCTCGCCCAAGATACGGATTACGTCCAGGTGAAGAACATGTCGCTCATCAGCCTCGACGTATCTTTCGTGTGGAACGCGTGGATCAACGAATACCTGGGCGTCTACTACGGTGCGGGCCTGGGTCTCGGGATCGTGACGGGCAAGGTGCTGCGCACGTCGGCGGCGGGCTGCACGTCCGAAAACGTGGGCGACGAAACGCAGTGCAAGCCCCTCGTGTGCAACGGCGAGACCTGCACTGAAGCCGAGCTGGCCGGCTCCGAGGGGGAGCGCGATGAGGGTCCGTTAAGACCGCACAGGTTCAAGGAGAGCTCCGTGCCGGGCGCGTTGCCCATCGTCAACGTGCTTGGTGGCTTCAACCTGCGCTTGCCCGAGGTGCCCGGGCTCGAGTTTCGTCTGCTCGAAGCGGGCTTTCACAACGCCTTCTTCGTCGGCTCGAGCGTCGCCTACCTCTTCTGATCGCGCGCGAACGAGGGCTGGGGGCCGAGTTGTCCCCAGCCTTGTCCACAGGGGCGCTGGCGCACGTCGGGTGATGGAGACACCTGGATCGGCTTGGGACATGAGGAGTGGTGTGTTTTGAAACTCCTTTTGAAGCCATCAGCAGGCTGGCTCCTGACGTTCTTCCTTCTTCTTGCGTGCTCGAAAGCGGCGAACAAGGCAAACCCCATGACGGCGACAGTGGTGCGCCATAGCAATGGTCTGAGCCTACTCATCAACGACAAGCAGCAGGCGGCTGAAACGGCAGCCGGCTTCCGGATCACGATGCGCGGGTCTCAAGAGCGTCGTAACCCCGAGGAAGTAGACGTCGAACTTCGGCCTGGCCAGCCAGCGGAAGGGTTTCCGAAGTCACGTAAGGCCGGCGGTCGGACGTACCACTACCGGATCGACGTAGAGAGCGCCGGATCTTCGGGCGATCTGCACGTGCTGAAGGCATGGGCAGACGCCGGGGCAGGTCACGTATGGATCGAACAGGCAGGGGCGGCTGAGGGGCCCGGGGCTCCCGACTTCGGGCTCGCATGGGAGGTGGCGGGCGGCGCTCGCGCGCAGAATTAGCCAAAGCCACGCCTCCGCTCCCTCCTGGATTGCTGCAGAGTGCACGCCTATTCAAGGGTTCGCGTCTTGTGAAGGTCGACGGCTGTGTGACTGCGTTCAGCACAGGCTGAGGATTCGTCAGACCTTGTCTTCCCCGGCTCGCCTGAAGCATGCTCGACTGGTCGCAGCCGCGGGGGCGCCAGGACGCAAAACGGAAACAGATGCAGCGACTCGTTGAGCCTGTGCCACGCCGTGGCATACAATCGCCAGCCTAGGATTCTGATGCCGCCGCTATGCGCTGCCCAGCCTGAAGTTCTCTTATGCCTAACGAGATGAAGATCGTTCAGCGGTGGCCCGTCCAGTCTAAATCGCGGATACCTAGTACAGCGCGAGCGGGGGCGTTTGTCCGCCTCGTGGAAGGCGGGGGCGGCGCGATGACCCCCTCCGAAGCGCCCAAGGGGGAGCTGGTCCTTTTCCAGACTGACGATGGGCGGACGCGCATCGAGTGTCGCTTCAAGGGCGACACGATTTGGCTCACGCAGCTGCAACTCGCCGAGCTCATCGAGCGCCTCCGATTGATTGAGAAGGGCATGCTGAGATGACCATCCCCGACAAGCCGAACAGCCGCTTGCAAAAGTATCGACTCACCGATGCAGGCAAGGCACGCCTCACCGCGATCAGAAAGGGCGCGCGGTGACCGTCTTCACGGAGCCCGTCGTTGTCCTCGATGGCCGCTTGCGCGAGATCCATTTGTGTCCTTGCCTATTTTGGCGTTCGCTCAACATTCCGGCCTCAGGGGCCCCATGACCCGCAAAAAGACCCCCGCCCCCGCGTCCATCGTCCGTTCCTCGGCCGCCGAGTACCTGACCTTCGTTAGCGCGACCGGCGACGGCGGGGTCGAGGCGGTCTATGCCGACGAGAACGTCTGGCTCAGCCAGAAGATGATGGCCCAGCTCTACGACGTGGAGATCCCGACCATCAACTACCACTTGAAAAAGGTCTTCGAGGACAGCGAGCTCGAAGCCGAGTCAGTTATTAGAAATTTTCGAACAACTGGGCCCGACGGCAAGACCTGCGACACCAAGCACTACAACCTCTCGGGCATCATCGCCGTTGGTTACAAGGTCAACTCCGAGCGCGCGGTGCAGTTTCGCAAGTGGGCAACCGGCATCGTTGAGGAGTTCACGATCAAGGGCTACGCGGTGGACGACGAGCGCCTCAAACGCGGCGGCTCCGTCCTTACCGAGCAGTACTTCGAGGAGCAGCTCCAACGCATCCGCGAGATTCGTCTTTCGGATCGCAAGTTTTACCAGAAGGTCACCGACATCTACGCGACGGCCATCGACTACGACGTGACCGCTCAGGCTACGAAGCGCTTCTTCGCCACGGTGCAGAACAAGCTCCACTGGGCCCTCCACGGGCAGACCGCTGCGGAAGTCATCGTGGACCGCGCCGACGCTTCCAAAGAGCACATGGGCCTGTACACCTGGTCAGACGCTCCGCTCGGGAAGATCCAGAGGTTCGATGTAGTGGTCGCGAAGAGCTACCTGAACCAGGAAGAGCTCGAACAGCTCTCTCGCCTCGTCAGCGCCTACCTCGACATCGCCGAGAACATGGCGCGTCGCAAGATACCCATGACGATGCAGGACTGGGAGACCCGGCTGAACCGCTTCCTCGACGCGACGGACTACGCGGTTCTCTCCGACTCCGGCAAGGTGACCGCCGAGATCGCGAAGGTGCACGCCGAGAGCGAGTTCGAGAAGTACCGGATCGTGCAAGACCGCCTCTTCCGGAGTGACTTCGACCGCGTTGTCGAAGAGGCCAAGCAGCTTGGTGAAGGTGCCAAGCCGAGAAAGCTCCCGCGCAAGGGGAAGAAGGCATGACGCTGTCCCAGTCCACCGTCAGCGGGATTGCCAAGTGGCATGGGGAGCCCGCCCCATGAGCCCCAAGCGCAAGAACGGCGAGACGCACCTCGTCGAGTGGAAGGAGTCGTGGCGCGACGAGTACCTGAAGTGGCTCTGCGGCTTCGCCAACGCCGACGGCGGTACGCTCATCATCGGGATGAACGACAAGGGCGAGCCTGTCGGTGCAGGTGACGCAGATCGCCTGCTGGTCGATCTGCCCAACAAGATCCGCGACACCCTCGGCCTCGTGGTGCCGGTGCGCACCGTGGCCAAGAACGGCAAGACGCTCGTCGAGATCGACGTAGCGCCCTCGCTGCCGCCCATCAGCTACAAGGGGGAGTACCACTTCCGTTCCGGAAGCACGAAGCAGCAGCTCACGGGCAACGCGCTCTCGACGTTCCTGCTGCGCAAGTTTGGCCGCACCTGGGATGGGGCGCCTGTGCCCAACATTGCAGTCAAGAACCTGAGTGCCGAGGCCTTCAAGCGCTTCAAGGGCTACGCCCGTAGCAGCAATCGACTGCCTGCTGGGGCGCTTGCGCTGAGTCGCGCGGAGCTCGTCGAGAAACTACGGCTGACCGAGACCGGAATGCTCAAGCGTGCTGCCCTCTTGCTCTTTCACGAAGATCCCGAACGCTGGGTCACCGGTGCCTACGTGAAGATCGGCATGTTCCGTAGCGAGAGCGACCTCGCCTATCACGATGAGGTGCACGGCGACCTGTTCACGCAGATGGACAAGACCGTTGAGCTTCTTCTGACGAAGTACATGGTGGCGTGGATCAGCTACCGCGGGCTCGGTCGCCTCGAGACGTTCCCCATTCCGCGCGAGGCGCTGCGCGAGGCGGTGCTGAATGCCTTGATCCACAAGGACTACAGCGTTGGCGCACCGATCCAGATCCGCGTGTACCGTGACGGGCTCCGAATCTCGAACGCAGGCGAGCTGCCGCCAACATGGACGGCAGAAACGCTTCTGAGAACACACGACTCACAGCCCCCGAATCCCGACATCGCGAACACGTTTTTTCGCGCCGGGCTCATTGAGGCCTGGGGGCGGGGTTATGAAATGATCCGCGATGCGTGCCAGGAAGCAGGCGCGCCCGAGCCGACCGTCGCCACCGAGGGTGGTTTTCGAGTGGAGTGGAAGTGGCAAGTGCCCGACGACGCGCGAGCCACGAACCCGGCGGCCACGGAAGTCACCACGGAAGTCACCACGGAAGTCACCACGGAAGTCACCACGGAAGTCACTCGTCTGCTCGCCGTGCTCACTGGGGAGACGACCCGGCGCGAACTTCGGACGGCACTCGGCCTGAAAAACGATGAGCACTTTCGCAAGGCGTACCTCCTTCCTGCGCTTGAAGCCGGCCTCGTCGAGATGACTATCCCCGACAAGCCGAATAGCCGCTTGCAAAAGTATCGACTCACCGATGCAGGCAAGGCCCGCCTCGCTGCGATCAGAAAGGGCACGAAGTGACCGCCTTCACCGAATCTGTCGTCGAGCAAGCAACCCTCGCGTGGTTCGAGGCGCTTGGATACACGATCACGGCAGGCCCCTCGATCGCGTCCGGTGAGCCCGGCCAGGAGCGGCAGACCTACGCCGACGTCGTGCTCGACGGCCGCCTGCGCGACGCGCTCGCGCGGCTGAATCCCACGGTTGCGCGCGAAGGCCTCGCCATCAAGAAGATGGCGGGGTCGACACCGTGAAGCAGAACGTCACCATCGACTGGACCGTGAAGGAATCGGTCCGCGCGAAGCTTCGCGTGATCGTGAAGCGTATCCTGCGAAAGTACGGCTACCCGCCCGACAAGCAGGAGGCCGCGACGAACACGGTGCTGCAACAGGCTGAACTGCTCAGCGATTTCTGGGTGGGGACGTCGCCGTGAGTAGCCGCACACCGCCAGAGGATTGGCGATGCGGCTCGATCGTCCGCGCGCTTCGGGGCGAGATTTGTGGACGGTCGAACGCAGGGGGTGACGCCGGGGGCCGAGTTGTCCCCAGCCTTGTCCACAGGGGCGCTGGCCTCGGGGCGCGCGTGCGTTAGACTTGGCGTGTAGGGATGTAAGGGGGTGGTCGAGGAAAGATCGTGGAAGGAGTGTGCACATGGCCCATGCGGTTGCCCTGCAGCTAACGTTCCCGCGATGCGAGTCGGATGGTGTCACCCACACCCGTGATTGCGGATGCCCACGATGCGTCTGCCGCGAGCGAGCCAGCCTTCCGCCGCAAAGCCGCGGCCCCGAGGCGCTCGACAAGGCCCAGCAGGCGCTGGCCCGAATGAAGGAAAAACGGCGCGTGCGCGCGCTCAAGATGGAGCTAGCCCTCGCCGAGTCCGAGCGGCAAACCGAGCACCTGCTGGCAGCCCAGCAGGAGGTCTACGAGCGGGTGGCCCACGACGAAAGGCTCACGTCGTTGCTCCGCCTCAGGAAGGCGGGGGTGCCCTTTGGCGAAGCGCTCGCACGCATCGACGCCGAGACGCGCTTTCCCGCACGCCCGGTGCGCCCCGGGCCCGAAGGCGGAGGCTGAGCGCCCCCTCCGGGCCGGTAAGGTGCGCAGCTCGCTGGCCAACTTTGGGCTCTGCGGTAGGCTGGGGGCACGTGAAACGTGGGCGTAGCAAAATCAATGACTTAGACGCCTTTGGCCGGAAGACGCCCGCGCCCCTTCGCCTCGAAGTCGCGCCCGCCCGAGAGTGCCTGGCATGAGCTGGCTCAGCGAGAGGGTGCGGGCCACGCCGCGCGCCGCCCTTGGGGGCACCCTGGCAGGTATCGTCCTCTTCCTGGTGGTGGCCGCTGCCACCTTCGGCATCCGGCCCGAGCAGGTGGGGGTATGCCTGCTCGTGCTTTTCGCCCTCGTCTACAGCCCGGGCAGCCGGCGCTTCCTGCTGGGCATTTTGCCCTTCGTCATCTTGGGGGTGGTGTTCGATTTGTCGCGGCTCTTGAAGCCGCTTCTCGAGCTGGTCACCGTGCACGTCAAAGAGCCCTATGCCTTCGACAAGGCGCTGTTCGGGATCTCGAGCGCAGGGGGAACGTTGACCCCGAACGAGTTCTTTCGGCTGCACCACGCGCCCTGGCTCGACTTCGTGACGGGCCTGGCCTACATCGCCTATCTCTACGAGGCGATGGGCTTTGGGCTTTATTTGGCTGTCTTTCGCCGCACTTCAGACGGACGGCGCTTGTTGGCGCGCTTTGGGTGGGTGTTCCTGGGAGTAAACCTCATGGGCTTTGCCACCTACTACATCTACCCGGCGGCCCCTCCCTGGTATGTCGAGCTGCACGGCTTTGGGCCTGTGGATCTAACCACCCCTCCCCACGCGGCCGCCGCCCTCAGGTGGGACGAACTCACGGGCATTCCCTACTTTCAGCACTTTTACGCGCGTGGGGCCTCGGTGTTCGGCGCCATCCCGTCGCTGCACGCCGCCTACCCGCTCATCGTGTTCTTCTACGCCCGCGAACTTGGCAAGCGGTGGCTGACCATCGCCACCTTCGCGTTCTTCTGCTTGGTGTGCTTCTCCGCGGTCTACCTGCAACACCACTACATCCTCGACGTGGGCGTAGGTGCCCTCTACGCGGTGGTGGGCTGCCTCGTCGAGCGGCTGGTCACGCGCCGCTTTTTTCCCCGCGCCGCCTTCGCCGCCTGAACAGGCTCACGCTCAGCCCAAGGCCCACGAGGCCAGGTAAGAGAGCGCTGCCCGGAGCGCGGCCGGCCAGCGATTCAGGCTGGAGGAAGCAGCTGCCGCCGGGGTCGCTGTCGCACGCGTCGCCGAGGCCGTCATTGTCCCGATCCCGCTGACGCGAGTTCGTGCGGGTGGGGCAGTTGTCGCAGATGTTGGCGGTGCCGTCTTGGTCGACGTCCTGGCAGGCGTCGCCCACCCCGTTGCGATCGGCGTCTTCCTGCAAGGGGTTGTAGTGCTCGGGGCAGTTGTCCTCGGTGTCGATGAACCCGTCAGGCTGAGGCGCGCCGTTGCAGGCGGCATCCGTATCGCCGAGCTTTTCGGGGTCGACGAACCCGAAGCGAATGAACTCGATGTCCACGTCGAACGCGGGCGCCGTCGACGGCACGAAGGTGAAGCCATCGAAGTCATTGCCGGCGTAGCCCGGGACCTTCGACAGATCGGCGGAATAGGTGTGCCAGCGGCCATCGGGGATGAGGAAGCTCGACGGCTCCGAGGGCAGGCGGATGGCAACGCCGCCCGGCAGCTGCAGGAGGGCCTCGGCGCGGGGGGGACCATCGGTCGGCAGGCGTAGGCGCACCGCCAGGGCGTTGATCGCGCCCGGTGTGTCCAGCTTGCCCTTGATGCGCAGCGGGAGCTGGTTTTCATGGGGGGAAAACTGCAGCGCTCCCGTGGCCCCGGGTGTTTGCAGGACCCGTGCGAAGCTGTTGATGGCGGGCTCGCCCGGCGTCGCCAAGGGGCCGGGGAATTGGACCTGCAAGCCGCCTGTGGGCACGAAGGTGCGCGCGTCGTCGAGCGGCTGGCCGAACTCCCAGTAGGGCGAATCGTCGAAGCTGGCGTCGGCCGTGGTGACCATGCGCCCCCGGTAGCTCGTGAGCATGTAGTAGTACGCGTTCCAGGCGCGGCGCCAGCGCTGCATGTACGCGAGCTGCTGCGCGGACTCGGAAGGTGCGTTCGGCTTTGTCACCACCACCCACATCTGCCGGTGGGTGTGGGGCGCCACGCTGAAGTCCGGGTCGCGGCCGCCTTCTTGTCCCAGGATCGATCGCACGGGGTCGAAGAGGCGGTCGCTGTCGGTGATGCGGGTGCCGGTTTCGGTGCCGTCGTCGGTGTCGCGCAGCTGCACGGCCACGTCGGACAGCTGCCCGAAGCGGGTGATGGCGCCCGCGAACGAGAACCCGAAGAGCTCGTCGAGCCTCGCCGTGAGCGGGTTGACCGTGTCCTTGCCGTCTTCGTTTTTGAACGAGTAATCTGGAATCGGATCGAGCTCAGCCGCGGGAAGAAGACCCATCAGGTAAAGCTCGATGGGGTGAAAGCGCGACAACGATTCGCCCTGGTAGGGCGGTGAGGCCGCCCAGAAGGGACTCGGAAGGGTGGTTTGGGCCGTGCCATCGCCGTTGAGGCGCCAGCGGTTGCCGCCCATGAGTGAGGTCTCGAAGTTCAGCAGCGAATTCCAGACATACCCAGGCTCGCCCCCCGTGGGCGTCGACTTGAAGCTGGACAGGTCGAAGAGCCCGGTCCGTCGCGGAATGGTTTGGCCAGGGGCGAGTGGACCCGCTTGCTCGAGCCTGCGCAGGATACGATCGTCGAGGCCCTCGACCTGCGGCCCGAACATCTGGGCGACGGCCGACGCGAGGGCCTGGTAGCCGTTGTGAAAGTCCCGGTAACAGACGGCGTCTGCGTTGCACTCGGGGTAGCTGAAGGCGTAGCCGGGAACCCCTGCGGGATCGGGATCGGGCCACTTTGCAAGTCCCGTGGGCGGGGGAACTTCGGGGGTGATGAACACGCCGAAGTTGGTGGTGCTGCCGGCCGCAATGTAGCCCACGAAAGGCTCGCTGCCGCGGGCGCCTCGGGGGATGCCGATGCCGTCCACCTCGTTGATGCGGTTGACCCTGAAGAACCAGGGGCCCACGCCCCCGCCGCTGCCATCGGGCCGGCGTTCGCGGGGAAAACCCGCGCCGAAGATGGCCATCGTATCCCACGTGGCCCTCACCCCGGCTTCGCGCAGGATCTGGGTGACGCGGTTATAGACCTCGCGCTCGGCAAGACCCTCACACACGGGCCGTGGTTTGTCCGTCAACCTCTCTTCGAAACAGTTTTCAGCCAGCGGCTTCTGGATGATGGTTCCACCCGTCTCCTCGAGCTGGTAGGTGGCGGCCCCATCCACCACGAAGATCTCGTCCTGGAAACAATCAACGCGCTTCGTTTCGGTGCACAGCAGGGCGGCAGGTACCGCGGCCAGCGCCTCACCCGGGGGCACGAAGAACGCGGGGGCAAAAACGACGGGTACCAGGAGCCTTCGCATCAGCATTGCAACTGCCTGAGCCGGGGGGTGACCGAACGGCACGGAACGCCTCAGGAGCGACGGCGGCCGTGAAAACGAAGCTCAGGCTATCACAACTGCGGCGTTGGCGGCGCGGCGGCCGTCGTTGCGGAGCTCGTGGGCAAAGCGCCGGTCTCGGGCACGCCCGCCGCGGCCGCGGGGATTCCGATATGCGCGACCGGATCTTCCATGATGCGTCGGGCGATCTTCAAGCTGGCGGCGCAATAAAACCCATCCGCCACCCGCTCGTCGAGGGTCCAGCGGGCCTCCAGGATGTCGCGGCTCACCGGCTGGTTTTTGCGGTCGAAGGTGGTTTCGCGCCGGGGGCTGCCCAGCACCGCGAACAGGCTGGCGGTGCCCTCTTCGTAAAGATGGTGGTAGGTGCGATCGAGGCCCACCGAGCCGAGGTTCGCCGCGAACATGCTGGTGTAGAGGGGATCGCCTTCGATCATGAACCGCGGCTTGAGGTTGAGTGTGTCCAGCCAGCGGAGCAACCGCATCAGACCCGACAGCAGCCAGCCGGGCAGCGCCATGGCCAACGCCAGCTCTTTGTCCACCGTGGAGCTCCTCGGGCCGCGGCCTTCCATGATGGCCGCGTTGATGCGATCCACGCACGCGGCGAAGGGCTCGACCGGCGGAAAATCGAGCTTGATGGTGACGAGGGGGGCGTCGTCCTTGAACGCCTTTTTCGCCGCGAAGGAGATGAACACGCCCTTGCGCCGATAGAGCCGCGCCCCCGAGACGAAACGGTTGAGCTCGGGGCGCTTGTGAAGGCCCTGGGCGCACGCCCAGATGAAGAGATGAAACAGCCCGGCGGGCAGCCGCTCGGGGCGGGCGCGGTTGAAGTCACGCAGCCAGGTGCGGGTCTTCGTGATGTCGTAGCTCTCTTCGTGGTAAATCGCGCTCTCGTTCCGGCCCCGCATCACGTACGGCAAGATCGTACGTACGGGGGTTTCCGTCTTGACGAGCTCGCCGTCGCAGCGTCGGAAGAGGGGCATGTACGCTTCCGGGTCAGGGTGTCTCGGGCCGCCCCGTGGTGCGGAACACGTGGTCCATCCACGGGCAGCTCACACCAAAGCGCGTGGTGGGCGCCTTGAAGTGATGAACCATGTGCTCCCGGCGCAGCCAGCGGCCAAAGCGCGTACGGGGCACCCGGGCGTGCAGATACCAGTGGGTGGTGTCGTAGATGACGTAGCCCCCCACGAACCCCCCGAAAAAGGGATAAAGCCCCGTGGGCCCGAAAACGAGCCGGAAGAGCCCGTAGAAGATCGCCGCCAGAATGAGGCTGGCCCCCGGAGGGATCACGAGGCGGCTCGTGTCCCAGGGGTAATCGTGGTGCACCCCGTGCACGATGAAGTAGACGCGTTTGGTCTTGGGGCCTCTCACGGTGAGGTGGAAGAACAGCCGGTGTAGCCAGTATTCCAGCACCGTCCACCCCACATAGCCCGCCAGCAGAGCGCCGAGCGCCCCTGCCCACGAATAGCCGCCGCGGGTGAGGGCCAAGGCAAACGAAATCACCACCACCGGTCCGTACAGGATTGCCGGCGTGGCGGGGTGCACGCGGGAGAAGGTCTCGAGCAGCTCTGTCTCGAACATGCGCGTGCTGCCCTTGTGCACCTTGGGCAGCGGGCGGCCCGTGGGGTTCTGGAGGTCGGTGCGCTCCGGAGCTCCGCCCAGGCTGCTGGGATGAGCGGCGGTGGGCTCGGGGGGAGCGCTCGAGGGCATCATGGCTGTGATCCGGACGGCAGGGCGCTCGGCACACCGGCGGCCGGCCGTGCTGGGGTCGGTGGCATGAGGCGGTGCAGCTCTTCGGCAAGGATGTCCGCCGTGGTCCGCAGCTGCTCGTCGGTGTGGGTGACCGAGATGAAGAAGCGCAAGCGGGCCTGGTTCTCCTCGACCGCGGGGTAGAGGATGGGCTGCACGTTGATCCCCCGCGCGAGCAGGGCCTGCGAGAGCTGCAAGCAGATGTAGGAATTGCCCACCACGCAGGGAATCACCGCAGAGCCCTCCGAGGGGCCGGTGTCGAGGCCGCGGGCACGGAGCAGCTCGAGGAAAGTGCGTGACTTCTCGCGCAGGCCCGTCACCAGCTCGGGGTGTTGCTCCATCAAGCGGATCGCGGCCAGCGCTGCGGCCGCGTTCGGCGGCGAGATGCCGACGCTGTAGACGAAACCCGGAACCGTATAGCGGAGGTACTGCACCAGCCGGTGTGATCCGGCGATGTAGCCACCGCAGCTGGCAAACGACTTCGACAGCGTGCCCATCCAGAGGTCGACCTGGCTGCGGTCGACGTCGAAGTGCTCTCCCACGCCCCGGCCGGTTGCGCCCAGAACGCCGACCGAGTGAGCCTCGTCGACCAGGAGGAGCGCACCGTAGCGCTGCTTGAGCTCGATGATCTCGGCGAGGGGCGCGATGTCGCCATCCATGCTGTAAACGCCCTCCACCGCGATCAGGGCCCGTCGCACGCCGCCGCGCGTGTCGCGCAGGATCCGCTCCAGCGCGGCCACGTCGTTGTGGGGGAACGGCCGGCGTCGCGCGCCCGAGAGCTTCACCCCGCCCAGGATGCTGTCGTGGGCGAGGCTGTCATGGACCACGAAGTCCTCCGGGCCGAGGAGGTGGCCGAGCACGGAGACGTTCGTGGCGTGACCGCCCACCATCACGATGGCGTCCTCACAACCCAAAAGGCGCGCAAGCTCCGCCTCGAGATCGCTGTGCAGGGGCCTCTGGCCCGAGGCGATGCGGCTTGCCGAAACGGAAGAGCCGTAACGGTCCAGCGCCTCCTTCGCGGCGCGCGTGACCTCGGGGTGGCCCGAAAAACCGAGGTAGTTGTACGAGGAGTAATTGATGAGGGCCTGGCCGTCGATGGTGGCCGTGGCGGCGTTGACGCCCTCGTGCGAGCGGAAGTAGGGAATGGCGATGCCCATGGCTTTGGCCATCGCCATGCGCTGCTCGAGGTCCTTGACCTCGGGGAACTCTTCGATGCGGTGGTGCGCGCTCGGCACCACCAGGGCGGCCGGGGCCTGGACGGCGTGGCCGTGGCCGTTGGTCGCCTTGCCGTGGCCGTTGGTGTGTCCGTTGCTGGGCGCCGAGGGCCGTGCGGCCGAGGTGCCGAGGGCGATCTCCCGGGGCTCCGCCTCGAAGCCCCGCAGCTGCATGACCAGCGCGCCTGCGGCGTCGCGGACGTCCGCATCCCCGTGCAAGCGCCCGCCGTCGCTGCTCTTCGCCACGGCATGCACGGTGAGGGTCTCGTGGCCCTCGGGCATGCGGTGGAGCGCGAACTGCGCGAGGGACAGCGGCAAGCCGCCGCGGCGCAGGCGGGCCGCCGACCAAAACCCGAAGAGCTGAAGCACGCCGTCGAGCGCCGCCACGAGCGGGCTGCCGCCCTCGACCGGTAACGCCTTGACCTGCCCCACGATGCTGGTGGCGCCGAGCCCCTGCACCTGGGTGATCGCCTGAAGCGCAGGACCGTGGAAGGTGCCCTCCGCGTAAAACTGCGCGATCGAGAGCTCTGCAGCGGCGAGGCCCCGATCCACCACCACGGGCGCCAGAGCGGGCGCTGGTAGGGCCAGCTGGGCGCGGAAGCCCACGCGCGGACGGTGATCGAGCCGCACCACCGAAAGGCTGGCGCCGTCGTCACCAGGACGGGCATCGAGAGACACCTGCAAGGTGGCGGTGGGGCCTTCCAGGACCACGCCCTCCACCACGGTGATGTGGCTCAGGTCGAGCGGCGCCCCGTGACCGTGGGCCCGCGCAGCCTCCACCATCCAATCCACGGCGCCGGCCAGGGGCAGCACCGGCCGCGCGGCGATCACGTGGTGGGCCAGGTAGCCCGGGCTGTCGACGCTCACGGTCCGAACGAAGCTGCGCCGCTGTCGGGCGCCTGTGGGTGCGGCCCCCAGCACGAGCGCGCCGCTGTCACCGCGGGCTGCCAGGGCCTCGAGCACCGCGGGCAAGCCTTCGGCGTCGCTCAAAAACCGGACACGGGCCGCGAGCGCTTTGCGGGCCGGCTCGGACAGAGCCTCGACGAGGCCCCCGCCTTCCCAGGGTGGTAGCTCGAGCACCGTCGTGCGCACCGCGGGCCGCGCGACGTGAAAGCCTGCGAGCAAGGGGGCCAGACCCGCATTCGCCGCGGCGTAATCGGTTTGGTGCGTGTTGCCGAAGCGCCCCGCCCAGGAGCCCAGGGCCACGAACGAGGTGAGCGGTTGGTGCTGGCAAGCGAGCCAGAGGTTCTGGGCGCCCACGAGCTTCGTGCGCAGCACCTCACCCGCCTCCGTGGCGCTCTTGGCGGCCACGGGAGCATCGTGCGCCACACCGGCCGCGTGCACCACGAGCTCTACGGGTCCAAGGTGGGAGGCCACCTGCTGCACGGCCGCAGCCACGGCGCTTGGGTCGCGCACGTCGCAGGCCAGATAGAGCGCTTGGCCGCCCAGGGCTTCGAGCTCGGCGACGAAAGCCGTAACTTTCGGATCGGAGGCGGGCCTGCGTCCCAGCAGCGCCACGCGGGCGCCGGCTTGGCTGACGAGCGCGCGGGCGATCTTGGCGCCGAGACCGTGGGCGCCTCCCGAAACGAGTGTCACCTGGCCGAGGGCAGGCCCCTGCGGACTGAGAGGTTCAGGTGAAGGTACGAGCGCGGCGGCGAAGCGGGCGGGAAGGCCCTGGGCGTCGGCCGTGAGGCGCACGTCGGGGTCGAGCGCGCCTGCCTGCAGCTCTGCCAGGAGCAGCGCCGCCACGGTCCCGGGTGCGTTCAGGAGCGCTTTTTCGATCTCGAGCGTGCAGACCGGTGTGTGTTCCCACTCTGCCGCGAGCGCCTTGGCAAAGCCGTCGAGCGTTCCCGCGCCAAGCCCGCTGCGCACGAGACGCCACGATGCGGGTTTAGCGGCTTCGAGCGACCGGGCCGTCACGAGCGCCGCCAGGGCCGGTCCCACGAGGTCCTCGGCGTCGCTGACGGCCGACCGGGCGCTCGCAGTTCCACTCACGGACAGGAAGCGCAGGTCGAAAAGATGGGCCCCCCTCGCGACCGAAGCTTCGGCGGCCTCGAGCTGCGGGGTGTGTAGGGTGCGCACGATGCGGCCACTGGCTTCTGCCGCGCGGGCGAGGGCCTCGGCTAAAGGCAGAGCCGAAGCGTCTTCGCCGACCAGCACCACGACGGGGGCATCGTCGAGCGGGCCACTCGTGGCGGGGGGCAGCTCAGCCGGCTGCCACGACGGCACGTGCCGAAGGGCGGTTTGCCGCGCGGGGCGCGTGGCGGCGCGTGCCTTGTCGGTCAGGATCTGTACGACCTGGCGCGCGAGCTGGGTCAGAGTGACGTCACCCGCAAAGGCCGAGCGGGGCAGCTCGAGGCCCGGGAACGCTTCGGTGAGCGCCGAGATGAGCTCGACGACCATGAGCGAGTCGAAGCCGAGGTCCGCCCCGAGGCGAGTTTGTCCCGACAAGCTTCCGAGGGGGCTGGCGGTGATGCGAGCCGCGGCGGCCACGCACGCGGCCTCTGCCTCAGCCAAGGAGAGGGTCTCGGTGCCGGCCGAGGCAGCCGGGGACATCTCTGCCACAGGGGCGGGTGCGCTGACCGAAGGCCCCGTTTGCCCCGCTGCCGTGGGCGCGGCCTGGAGTGAAACCGGCACGGCCTCCGCCCGCGGCGGGGACGTGACCTGAAGGTGCGGAAGGGCGCTTTCGGAAAGACCCCGTCTCAGCAAAAGTTCGTTTTGCTGGCGGATGATGGCCACGTGGGATTCGAGGACCGCCATTTGGTCCCGGAACAAAGCCGACAAGCCTTCGGACGCGGGCTGTTCGAGGCGCTGGGGGGACGACGTCTCTTCGGGCGAAGAGGCGCCTTGTCTTGCCTGGCTATTCGACATCGGTGCGGGCTCCCGTGGCTCGGTTTGGTCCACCCTCAAGACGGGTTGGCCTTCCTCTTTCTTCACCGGCCACAAGTGGCGAGTCTCTAGCACCGAAGCTGGCAGCGTGGCGGGGGAAAATCCGTGAGCCGCGAAGAGCGCTTCGGCCCGCAGATCGATGCCTGCCACGAAGAGCCGCGCCAGGGTGTCGAGCAAAATTTCCGTTTCATCCGTGGCCCCGCCCGTGGCCGGAAGGCACAGGTGCGGGCGCTCCGCAGAGGCCAGCGTCGCACGCGCCATGCTGGCGAGCGCGCTGCCGGCGCCCACCTGCACGAACACCTTGGCCCCCTGCGCGGCCAGCCGATGCACGGCCGTCACGAAGTCGACCGAGCGGGTGCCGTGGTCGGCCCACAGCTGCCGGAGGGCTTCGGGCTCCGTGGGGTAGGGCTGCTCGCTCACGGCGGACACCAGCGTGGTGTGCGGGGCGCTGAACGTGAGCGCTGCCAGATCTTTCGTGAAGCGGGGCCGCAAGCCCTCCATGAGGGGCGAGTGGAAGGCATGGGACACCGAGAGCGTCCGTGACTTCGTGCCCTGGACGTCGAAGCGAAGCTGGGCGGCCCGTACGGCGGCCGTGGTGCCGGCGATGACCGTTTGACGGGGGTGATTGACGTTCGCCACGCCCACGCCCGCGAGGCCTTCGAGCCCCGCCGTCACGGTGTTCACGTCGGCCGCGATCGCCGCCATGGCGCCTCGATCTTCGAGAGACAGGCCAGCGATGTGTTGCCCCCGCGCCGCCACCAGCGCCACCGCCGCGCCCGGCGGCAGCAGACCCGCGTCGGCCGCGGCCGCGAACTCACCCAGCGAGTGGCCAGCCACCGCCATGGGCACCACTCCCAGCTCGCGCAGGAACGCGGCGGTGGCGAGCCCGAGCGCGGCCATGATCGGCTGGCACACCTCTGTGCGCGTGAGCTCGGTCATCGCGCGTTCGCGCGCGCCGTTGCGAGGATAGAGGTAGGAAAGCAGCGAGCGGCCGTCCACCTGGGTGCCCCCCCCGAGGGCTTCGAGCGCCTCGCGGAACGCGGGGAAGCGGTCGTAGAGATCCCGGGCCAGGTCAGGTGCCTGTGCCCCTTGGCCCGGAAAGAGAAAGGCCACCTGGGGGGCCTCGGCCGGGGCTTCGCCCAGGTGGAGGCGGCCGTCGGTGGGTGCATCGGGAGCGGCGGCTCCCGTGGTGATCTGGGCCAGCGCTTCGAGCAGCTCGTCGCGGGTGCGCGCGACGAAGGCGGCGCGCACAGCCGCGGGCTTCCTCAAGCTGAGTGTGTAGGCCACCCGCGCCGGCTCGGTGCCGGGCGCGTCGAGCAAGCTTTGGCGAAGGTCGCGAGCGTGCTGGGCCAGCAAAGCACCCGTGGGTGCCGAGACCAGGAACAACGTGGAAACCGGCTCCGCATGAGGACGAGGGGGCAGGTCTTGCGTCCGCACCCTGTCGGCCGACCCTGCCGCCCCGGGCACCTGTACGGACACGGCACGGTCCGTATGCGGCGGCGGTGCTTCCTCGAGCACGACGTGCACGTTGGTACCGCCGAAGCCGAACGAGTTCACGCCCGCGCGCCGGGGGTGGCGGGCAGGTGCCGCCCACGCCGTCGTGCGATCTGGCACCACGAAGCCGCGTTCGGCCAAAGCCAGCTCGGGGCGAGACTGTCCGTACGCGGCGTGAGGCGTGATCTCACGCCGGTCGACGGACAGCGCCGCGCGAATCAGCCCCACGATGCCCGCGGCACTCATCGAGTGCCCCACGTTGGCCTTCACCGAACTGAGGGCGCAGAGGTGATCGGGGGTTGCGCCCCGAAAGGCCGCGAGCGCAGCCACTTCGGTGGCATCGCCCACCGGCGTCGCGGTGCCATGGGCCTCGAGCAAGTCCACGGTGCGCGGGTCCACGCCTGCGTCGGCGTAGGCCCGATCCAGCACCGCCAGCTGACCCTCTTTGCGAGGGGTCATCGGGCCTTCACCTTTGCCGTCGTTGTTGATCCCCACGCCGCGAATCACGGCGTAGACGTGATCACCGCTCGCGAGCGCGTCGTCGAGACGCTTGAGCATCACGGCGCCCACGCCCTCGCCCACCACGAACCCATCGGCGCGCAGATCGAAGGGGCGGCAGGCGTTCGACGCCGAAACGGCGCCGATCCGCGCGAAGCCAAGCACGTTGTCGGGCGAGAGGACCATGTACACGCCGCCCACGAGGGCCGCGTCCGTGAGGCCGTGTCGCAAGTGCAGCACGGCTTCGTGCAGGGCCACGAGGGCCGAAGAGCAAGCCGCGTCCGTGGTGAAGGCAGGGCCGCCGAAGTCGAAGCACTGGCTCACGTTGGCCGCGACCATGTTGAGCAACGAGCCCACGACCGTATAGGCCTGTAGCGGCACCACGTCTTTGGTGAGGGCCTTGTACGCATCGGTGGGCGCAAGGCCTTGGCCAAACTCGCCGCCGGCCATCAGGGTGGCGCGCATGCGGACGGTGACGAGGTCCATGAAATCCGAGACCGTGGCGCCCACGTACGTGCCCACGCGGTCCCGCGGCAAGGGCCGGCGCGCATAGCCCGCGTCCTCGATCGCGGCCCTCACGGCGTCGAGGAAGAGCCGTTGCTGAGGGTCCATGATGCGAGCCCGCCGGGGCGTGATGCCGAAGGCATCGGGCGCGAACTGTCCGGGGTCGTCCACCATGCAGAGGCGGTTGACGTATGTCTTGTTGGGGTCCCGCGCGCCCAGCTTGTCGCTGTAGAAGAGATCGTGGTTCCACCGCGATCGCGGGATGGGCGCCGACCACACGCGCCCGTCGCGCACGGTCCGCCAGAAGGCGGGCAGGTTGGGAGAGCCGGGAAAGCGGCACCCCATGCCCACGATGGCAATGGCATCGTGCGGGCGTTTGTGGCCAGGGGCGCTCACGCGATATGCCCTGCCTCCCGCAGCCAAGCGACCGTGGGTGCCAGAGTGTCCCGTGCCGACCGAAAGACCACGCCAAGCTCGGCGCGGGCCTTTTTGTTGTCGACGAACCAGTACCGCGTGGCGTACGGGATGACCTTCGGGTTGAAGGGAAGCGGGATGTGCGCGAACGAGGCTGCGCTGGCCACGCTGCGGATGACACTTTTCGGCAGCTTCATGATCGAAGGCTTTCGGCCTACCAGCTCGAGGGTCAGCTCGGCCAGCTGGCGCACGGTCAGGTTTTCGCCCGCCAGGATGTAGCGTTCGCCCGGACGGCCCCGCTCGAGGGCGCGCACGATGCCCAAGGCCACGTCGTCCACGTGCACCACGGACGTGCCGCCGTCACACACCACGACAGGCGAGCTCTTCGCGAAATCAACCAGGTTGCCGGCCGTGATGAACGCCGTGTCGCCGGGGCCGTACACCTCGGCCGGGTTCACGATGACCACGGGCACACCGCTTTCCAGGCACATCCGTTCGGCGTCCCGCTTGTGGCGGGCGTAAGAGAGCTTGCGGTCGTCGAGCGTGAATGCCGAAGCCTCGTCGAAGACCTGGGGCTCTTCGGAGCCGTTGATGGCGGTGGCGGACGATACGAACACCACCTTTTTGTTGCCGGTGGTCCGGGCCGCTTCGAGCACGTTGCGGGTGCCGCCCTTGACCACTTCGTCCATCAGCGGCGAGTCGATGTCGTTCCAGTTCGACAGGCTCGCCAGGTGGATGGCGCCGTCGCATCCCGCGAAGCCGTCGCGCACGGCTTGCCCGTCGCGCACATCGCCCTCTGCCCGCTCGAAGGGCAGGTCCGCGATGCGCGAGACATCCGACGATTTGCGAAGCAGGCAACGCGGAACGATGCCCTGGTGAACCAGGGCCCGCACGACCCGGGAGCCAATGAAACCACTGCCTCCGGTGACGAAGACCTTCCCTAACCCAGTCAAAGTTCGTCCTCGCTTGCCGTTTCCCGATGTCCTGTGACGCGCCGAAATATAGTGAAAAAGCCTACAAAGTCCACGCTGCGGCGCGTTCGTTACCGCCCGATCCGTTGCGGAGCCTCGAATGTTACAAAAGGCCGACAGGTTACAAGAGCGAAGCTCGTGTTCCCAGGATGTTTCTTTCGCGTGGCAAAAAACAGGTAAACACTTGTGATCACTTCAGTTTTGTGGCTTTTTGGGGGCTTTGAGGCCAGGCGCCCCTCGGCTGCCCCCGTCCTGAGCGTTGCGCTGGCGCAACGCTCATCGGGGCTGCGCGGGTGCTCTGCAAGACGAGGTCCGCAGGCTGGAGGCGAAGCGCCCTGGGGGCGCCCATGCAGAGTGTGCTCCTCGGCTCCGGGTCTGGCCCCGGAGCCCGGAGGGGCCCGCGACGCTATTGGTTGACGCCGCTGGCGAGGAAGCCGCCGTCGACCGGGAAGGTCTGGCCGGTGATGAAGCTCGCGGCCTCGGAGGCCAGGAACACGGCACAGCCCGCCAGTTCACCGAGCTGTCCGAAGCGCTGCATCGGCGTGCGCATCTTGAGCTCGGCGCCGCGGGGCGTTCCGTCGAGCAGCGCCGCGTTCAGGTCCGTGCGGAACACGCCGGGCGCGATTGCGTTGACGTTGACGCCGCGGGGGGCCCACTCGACCGCGAGGGACTTCGTGAGCGACATGACGGCGGACTTGCTCGCGCCATAGGCGGCCACCTCGTGGAGTGCCACGTAGCTCGTGAGCGAGGCGATGTTGATGATGCGCCCGTAGCGGCGCTCCAGCATCGAGCGACCGAACACCTGGCAGGCGCGCAAGGTGCCCGTGACGTTCGTGTCCATGATCGCGTTCCACTCGTCCTCGGACACCTCCAAGGTGGGCGTGCGCTTGGTGCGGCCGGCACAGTTCACCAGGATGTCCACCTTGCCAAGCGACGCGATGACCTCGTCGTGCAGGGTTTGCAGGGACTCCTTTTGGGTCACGTCCGAGGTCAGGGCCACCGTCTTGCGGCCCGCGCTGCGGATGGCCTCGGCGGTCTTCCCCACCTCGTCTGCGCGGCGCGAGGTGGCCACGACGTCAGCGCCTGCGGCAACGAATCCGTCGACCATGGCGCGACCAATGCCGCTCGTTCCGCCGATGACGACGGCCACGCGGCCTTCGAGCGAGAGGGCCTGAGGGAGGGAGCTCATGCTTCGTATCCTTTTCTGAAGGTGGAAGGGGTGCCGGCGCGCCCCGGGAGCCAGCCATTTAGTCCTGGCCCGTCGCCGGCGCAAACAAAAAGAGCGGCGGGAACGCCCCCGGCGCTGTGCCCTCCGGCCGTGGCCTGCCCCGGCGCCCGGCGCGCGCTCGACCGGGGGGGAGGGCCCGAGCGGCGCTCTTCGATGCTACCCTGCCAGGGCCGTGGCTCCGCCCCCTCCCCCCTCCGATCGAAGCCCGCAGGCGCTGGGTGCCAGTGCGCTGCGCACGCTGGCCTTTTTGGTGCTGGTGATCGCCGGGCTGAAGGCGGCGTCGTCGCTGGTTTTGCCGGTGCTGGCGGCAGCGTTGGTGTCGCTGGCTTGTTTGCCCTTCACGCGCCGCCTCGAGCGCTGGGGCGCGCCCAAGGCCGTGGCCATCATGCTCGTGATGGCGGTGGTCACGTTGGCCTTGATCGCCGCGACAGGGTTCGTGGCGGCGTCGCTGCGGAACTTCATCGCCTCCCTCAGCACCTACCAGGTGCGTATCTGGGATCTGATCCTGGGCATGCGCAGCTGGCTCGAGGCGCGGCACATGGATCTGCCGGACTATATCTGGGCGCCCGCTGGAGGCACCTCGAACGGCGTGATGGAGCTGGCGAGCTCGGCCGCGCAGGGCCTGCTCAGCCTCTTTACCAACACCTTCTTGGTGCTGTTCATCGTGTTCTTCATTCTCTTCGAGGCCCACACCTTCGGCAGCAAGCTCAAGGCCGCCTATGGCCAGAACACGGGGCTCGACCTCATCAGCGATCAGGTCTACCGCTATCTAAACATCAAGGCGGCCATGAGCGTGCTCACAGGGGTGCTCGTGGGGGCGCTCGATCTCGCGCTGGGGATCGACTTTCCCTTCGTGTGGGCGCTGGTTGCTTTCCTGTTTAACTTCGTGCCCACGGTGGGATCGATCATCGCGGCGATCCCGCCCATCGCCTTGGCGCTGCTCGAGTTTGGTACGGGCCACGCGGCGATGGTGACCTTGGGCTACCTGGTGGTGAACCTCGGCATCTCGAACGTCCTCGAGCCCCGGATCATGGGCGAGCGCCTGGGCCTCTCGCCGTTGGTGGTGATCTTGTCTTTGGTGTTCTGGGCGTGGGTGTGGGGCCCGTTCGGCATGATCTTGGCGCTGCCCATGACCATGGTGGTCAAGATCTTGCTGGAGGCGAGCAGCGACCTGCGCCCCATCGCCATCTTGCTTGGGCCGCCCATGCGGGAGCCCAAAAACGCGCCCGAAAGCGCGGTGGCTTCGCTCGAGGTGCGTTGAGCCCAGCCGCGCCGGCCTTCAGCTTGGGCTGGCCCTGCGGGCGTTGACCTTGTCTTCCAGCTTGTCGATCAGCTTGGCCTCGAAGCGCTCGCCGTAAAGCACGTTCGCCTCCAGAATGCCGGTGGGACTCGTCACGTTGATCTCGGTCAGGTAGCCGCCGATGACGTCGAGCCCCACGAGGAAAAAGCCCGCGTCGCGCAGACGAGGACCGACCACATCGACGATGGCGCGATCCTTTTCTGACAGCTCCGTGGCCTTTGGCTTGGCGCCCACGTGCAGGTTCCCGCGCGCTTCGTCGGGGGCCGGCACGCGGAGCACGGCGCACAGGGGTTCCCCCTCGACGAGCAGGATGCGCTTGTCTCCTTCGCGCACCTCGGGTAGGTACTTCTGCGCCACCGTCCATCGCCGGCCCAGGTTGGTGGCCTGCTCGAGGATCGAGCCCGTGTTCGGATCGCCCTGGCGCACGTGAAACACGCCAAAGCCCCCGGACGCGTCGAGGGGCTTGATGACCATCTCGCCGCCTTGCTCTTGCAGGAAAGCGCGCAGGCGTGCCACCTCGCGCGTCACGATCATGGGCGCCGTGAGCTTCGGGAACTGCAGCACGGAGAGCTTTTCGTTCGCCTCGCGCAGCCCGCGCGGATCGTTGAGCACCAAGGTGCTCTCGCGGGCCCGTTCCAGGATCAACGTGGCGAAGTAGTAATCCAGGTCGAAGGGGGGATCCTTGCGCATGAAGACCGCGTCGAAGCCCGCAAGCGGCTGCGTGGTCTGCGGCCCGAGCAGGTAATGGTCGCCCTTGTGACGTCTCACGGTGGCGGGCCAGGCGGCGCCCACGGCGCGCTCGTGCTCGAGCCCGAGATGAGAGGGTTCACAGAACCAGATCTCGTGCCCACGCGATTGCGCTTCGATCATCATGGCGAACGTGGTGTCGCCCTCGATCTGGATGCGCGCCAAAGGGTCCATCACGAAGAGAAACTTCATGCTTTTGCAATCCTAGCGCGACGGTCGGGGGGGCGACACTCAAAAAGCCGCGCTCAGCCGGGCAGCTCGGCCGCCGCGCCGTCCTCGCTGCTCTCGTCCCGGGTGGTGGGCAGCAAGTGTTCGAGGCCGTGTTTGCGCATGCGGTAGTAAAGCGTGGATCGGTTGATCCCGAGCGCCCGTGCCGCGTGGGCGATGTTGCCCTGGGCTTGTTCGACAGCCGCCACGATTTCGCTGCGCTCTTGCTCGGAGAGGCGCTTGCTGAGCGAGCGGCCACCGCTTCCGCTGGGGGCGTTGCCTGCGGGGGGGGCAGGCGGGGCGGGGCGGGGTATGGCTGCCGGGGCGAACGCCGCCTCGGTGGCTCCGGCGATCAGCCGCCGCCCGAAATCGAGATCGCTGGCGGTGACCTCGCTGCCTTGGGCCAAGATGAGCGCGCGCTCGATCACGTTCTCGAGCTCGCGCACGTTCCCCGGCCAGGGGTAGCCCCCGAGCAGCGCCAAAGCGTCGGGGGCGATCCCCAGGAGCTGCTTGCCGGTGGATTTCGAGAACTTGCCGATGAAGTGCTCACACAGGGCCGGCAGATCCTGCAGCCGCGCGCGCAAGGGAGGCAGGGTGATGGAAAACACGTTCAGGCGGTAATAGAGGTCTTCGCGGAAGGTGCCGTCGGCGATCATCTGCTCGAGGTTGCGGTGTGTGGCCGAGATGACCCGCACGTCCACGCGCACCGTCTCGACGCCTCCCACCCGCTCGAACTCGCGCTCTTGCAGCACGCGCAGCAGCTTGACCTGCACCTCGAGGGGCAGATCGCCCACCTCGTCCAGGAACAACGTGCCGCCATCGGCCAACTCGAAGCGCCCCGGCCGCCGGGCCACCGCGCCCGTGAAGGCGCCCTTTTCGTGTCCGAACAGCTCCGACTCGAGCACCCCCGCCGCGAGCGCCGCGCAGTTGACGCGCACGAAGGGGCGGCTTTCCCGGGTGCTGTTGATGTGGATGGCCCGCGCCACCATCTCCTTGCCCGTGCCGGTTTCGCCGCGCAAGAGCACCGTGGAGTTCGTGGGCGCCACCTGGGCCACGCGCTTGAGCACATCCTGCAGCGGCGCAGAATCCCCCACGATCTCACCGAAGTTGAACGCCCCGTGGGCCTCTTGCGAGAGCAGGCCTGCGTACTGCGCGAGCTGCTGCTGCAGCCGGGCGTTGTCGCGGAGAAGGAAAAACCGCTCGATGGCCTGGCGAACAATGCCGCGCAGCTCCTCACGATCCCAGGGCTTCGTGACGTAGCGGTAGATGTGGCCGAGGTTGATGGCCTCCACCAACACTTCCACGTCGGTGAACGCCGTCATGATGATCCCCACCGCGTCGGGGCGCACGCCGCGAATGGCTCGCAGCAGCTCGAGTCCCGTCATGTGGGGCATGCGCTGGTCCGTGACGACCACGGCGATGTCGTGGGCCTTGGCCAACGCCAGCGCGGCTTCCCCCCCCTCGGCCAAGTGAAGGTTGAACATGCGCTGGAAGTTGAAGCGAAACGCGTCGAGGTTGTCGCGTTCGTCGTCCACGACCAGGATGGGGAATCGGCTGTAGTCCACGGGCTCTGTCGCCATGCGCAAGAAAAGTAACACGTTTTTGCGGGAAGGGTCATGCGCGTGGGCACGGAGGCTTGGCGCGCCCCCTCCGACGGGCGAGAGCCCCGGGCCATTCACAGCCGCTTTGCCGGGCTGGCTGTTGGCGACCTCCGGAAGGTCGGGATACCCTGGAGGCCAGGTGGTTTCCCGGTCCAGCCGTAGCTTCGCGACGCCCTCGGGCGCGAACGTTACGCTTTGGTTCGGGGTCGAAGTGGTGCTCGTGGCCTTTGGGATCTACGTGTACCGGTTGGCCTCACACCCCTATCTGCTCGACTCCGCCGAGCTGGCCGCCGCCGCCTTCGGGCTGGGTGTGGCACACCCGCCAGGGGAGCCGCTGGCCCTGCTGCTCGGCAAGGCTGCGTGCTTCCTTCCGCTCGGGCCCGTGGCGTTTCGGGTGGGCTTGGTGCAGGCGGCGGCCGGGGCGTGCGCCGCGGGACTGGTCTATCTTTTGTCGCTGGCGGCGATGACGCAGTTGGATGCCCGGGTGCGGCCGGGTCCCACCCTGCGCGCCTGGATCGCCAACGCAAGCGCGCTTGCCTTCGCGTGGGCACCCGGAATGGTCGACAACGCCACGCGTCCCGAGGTGTACGCGCTGTCCACGGTCCTGGCGCTCGCGGCCACGGGGCTGGCGCTACAGGCCGCCGAGCAATCCGATCCGCGCTTTGCCTTCGCGGCGGCGTTCGTGTTGGGCTTGGGCATGGGCAGCCACCCCTTGGTGGTGGGAGGCGCGGGGCTGGGGGCGGTGGCGGCAAGCCTCCCCCTTCTGGCGCGCACGAGCTGGGCCCGGCGCTGGGGGCTCACCGCGGGGGCCGTGGCGGCGTTCGTCGCGGGCGCGCTGGTGCTGCTCTACGTCCCTGCGCGCGCGCAGGCGCTTCTGTCGCACCCGGACGGAGACACCCTGGTGTGGGGGGACGCGCGCAGCCTGTCGGGTTGGTGGTGGGTGGTGTCAGCCCGCACCTTCGCAGGGAAAAACGCGTTCATCCAAAGCGGGGCCGAGCCTGCAAGTCTGCCTTTCGTGCTGATGGAAGAGCTGGGCTTGGCGGGGGCCTGTTTGGCCCTGGTGGGATTTTACGTGTTGTTGCGGTTCCGCCGCATTCACACCACCTTGGCGTTGCTCTTGACCGCCGGAGGGGCGATGGGGGCGGCCTTGGTGGCAGGGTTTGATCCTCACAATCCGGACATCCGGGGGTATTTGGGCCCCGCGTTGGCCATCCTGGCCGTGGGGGCGTCCGTGGCCGCAGGGGCGCTGGTGGGGGCCCTCGCCCGGCCTCTCGTGCGCCCCGTCGTGGCGCTCGTGACGACGGGGCTGCTCGTGCAGAGCGGCGCCCGCGCACTCGCCGCGCGGCCCTCGCTGGCGGAGGTGGGCGCGCCCGCGCGCTGGCTGACGGCGTCGGTCGGGGCGCTCTACCCACGGACCACGTTGCTGACGGCCCATTTCGAGACCGCGTTTCTGCTGGCCTATCTACGCGTCGTCGAGGGGGTGCGGCCCGATGTGACCTGGGTGCACCTCGGCTTTGGCCGTAGCCCCGGCTACGCGGCCCGGATGCAGACCGTGGCGCCGGCTGTCGCGCCGGTGTTCGCGGCCCACGCGCGCGGGCCGATCACGACTGCGGCCGTGGACGCCCTCGGTCACCCGCTCGCGATGGAGGGGCTCGTGCCCATGGAGCCCGCGTTGGCGCGGGGGCTCAGCTACGCCGGGGCCCTGTGGCACTGGCCGCCGCGCCGTCCCGAACCGGAGCCCACGCTGCTGACGGCACCGCTGCTGCGTGAGGCGGAGGCACACAGGTCCGTGCGCGGGTTTGTGGGCTGGCGCGTGTTTCAGGACGCCCGCCTCGCCTGCACCGTGCGGCACCCCATGACCGCACATCTCGTAAAGACCACGGCCGCGTTGTTGCCGGACGACCTCGTGGCGCGCCAGCTGCGCGAAGATTGCGGGCCCTCGCCGCCCTGAGCCCGGGGCCTGGCTGGAGGCGACGGCCGCTCGGGCGAGACGTGTCACCTGACCAGCGGTGGGGCCTGCTCCCGTCGGGGGCCGCCGTGGGTTATGCTGTTTGTGATGGAGTTCGTCGCGCACGCTGGGCGAGGGGGCTGGGGATGAGTGGTTCCGTGGCGCCCCCCAGTGAACCTCAGCTGGTGAAGGTTTCGCCCCGGCACAGCGTGGTGCTGGCCCCCGAGCTTTATCTGCTGGTGCTGCGGCCGCCCCGCGCGGACTTCGTCGTGCGCACGCTCGCCCGGCGAGAGGCCAATGGCATGCCGCTCATGGCGGCCGAGATGGTGATCGCCAGCGACGACACACGCAAGCGCCACCCGGCGGCCGACATTTACCCGCTGCACTTTCGCAAAACCTACTTCCCCGGCCGCCTGCACGGCGATCCCGAGGACGAATACACCCGGCACCAGCGGGCCTCGCAGCTCATCAAGGTGCCTGCCCCCATCGGCTTCGGCGACAACGTGTTCCGCAGTTGCTTGCTGCCGGGGCAGCCTTACACGCGCCTCACCCCCTTCGACAGCGAGCCGCCCGAGAGCAACATCGCCAAGGCCGAAAAGCCGGCGCTGGCCACCGTGGCGGGGCTGTGGAGGCTGGCCGAAGAGACGCTGGAGCAGCTGCTCGCCTTGCACTACGGGGGCTTGGCCCACGGTGACGCCGAGCTGCACAACGTCATCGTATGCCCGGCGCCCCTCGAAACCGTGCTCATCGACTTCGAGGCCGGTGTTGACGCGGCCACCTTGGACGAAGGGGCCTGGGACAAGCGGTGTGCGCTCGATCTCGAGCCCCTGCTCAGGGAAGCGGTGTACCTCCAGTGTGCGCTCGGGCGGCAGCCGAGCCGGTTAGGCGCGCTGTCGTGGGAGCGCATGGGCCGGCTCTTCAAGGAGCCCGACCGGTTTCGGCGGGCCATCGAAGCCCGCGCGGGCATGTGAGCGGGCGCGGCCGCGGCGGGGCGGGGGATCTGCTTTTCCGGCACGGTAGGCGGCGGGGCGGGCTCTCAATCGACGGGACTTCTTGATCGCGCGCGCGCCGCGGTCTTTACTCGTCCGCCATGGTCACGAGCAACGACGAACGTATTGGCAGGACCCGGTGGTTGATCTGTGCCCTGCTGTTCGCAGCGACCACGATCAACTACGTCGATCGGCAGATTCTCTCGCTGCTCAAACCCCTGCTGGACCAGGAGCTCGGGTGGACGAACGAGGAGTTCGGGTGGGTGAACTCGGCGTTCCAGGGGGCCTATGCCGTGGGGCTGCTCTTCTTCGGGGCGTTCATCGATCGTGTGGGCACGAAGCTTGGCTATGCCGTGTCCATTGCTGCCTGGAGCTTCGCCGCCATCGGCCACGCGTTCGTCACGTCGATTCGTGGCTTTTACATCGCACGCGTGGCGCTGGGCCTGGGGGAAGGCGGCAACTTTCCGGCGGCGATCAAGGCCATCGCGCTGTGGTTCCCGAAAAAAGACCGTGCCTTCGCGACGAGTCTGATGAACGCTGGCACGAACGTGGGGGCGATCCTCGCGCCCGCCGTCGTGCCTTGGCTGGCCGTGCACTGGGGCTGGCAATCGGCCTTCGTGGTGGCGGGCATCGGCGGTCTCTTGTGGCTGTTCCTGTGGTGGCCGCTTTACAGCGTTCCCGAGGCGTCGAAGATCCTGTCGCGCGAGGAGCTCACCTACATCCGCAGCGATCTCGACGAGCCTACCGACCCTACCCGCAAGACGAAGTGGCGCACCCTGTTCCGTTACCGGCAGGCCTGGTCGTTCTTCGTGGCGAAGTTTCTGACGGACCCCGTGTGGTGGTTTTTCCTGATTTGGTTGCCCGATTACTTCAAAAAAACCCGCGGGCTCGACATCAAGTCCAGCGCCGTGCACCTGGTGACGATCTATTCCATCGTGACCGTGCTCAGCGTGGCGGGCGGATGGCTGACGGGCTACCTGAACGCGCGGGGCCAGTCCGTCACGCGGGCCCGCAAGACGGGCATGTTGCTGTTTGCGTTCACGGTGCTGCCCATCTTCTTCGCCACCCGGGCCAGTGACTGGGCGGCCGTGGTGCTGATTGGCATCGCCGGGGCCTCTCATCAAGCCTTCTCGGCCACCATCTACACGACCGTCTCCGACATGTTCCCGAAGACGGCCGTGGCGTCGATCATCGGCGTGGGCGGCATGGCGGGCTCGCTGGGCGGCATGCTCTTTCCCGTTTTCGCCGGAAAGCTGCTCGACCGCTTCGCCGCGGAGGGCAACATCGGGGGCGGTTACACCGTGCTCTTTGCGATCTGTGGTTCGGCGTACATCGTGGCCTTCCTGCTCAACCACCTCCTGGCGCCGAAGTTCGACAAGGTCGAATGGAAGGGCTGAGAGCGCTTATGACGCGTCGCGCTCGATAAGTTTGCCAGTCCGCAAAGATTCGGAAAAGTGCCGGAAACAATTGGCGCTTAATCTAACGCCTCGTTCTCGCTTTCATGTGAGGACACGCAAAAAAGCCGTTGCCCCGGCGGCCACAAAGCGCTCTAACAAGGGGCGACTTCGTTAACAATTCGCAGATTCGATAGCGTCCAAAAAGGAAAGAGAAGCACCATGAGCACGGCACGACGAGCAGCGATCACAGCGGCGACGAGCTACAAGCCGGCCGGTCCTCCCCTGGATTACAAGGAGACGCCGGCCACCTCCTTGTACGGCTCCAACGTCTTCGGCCTGGTGGCCATGAAGGCTCATCTCCCCAAGGAGGTGTTCAAGTCACTCAAGAAGACGATCGACGCGGGCTCCAAGCTCGACCCGGCCATCGCCGACACCGTGGCCGCGGCCATGAAGTCGTGGGCCTTGTCGCGGGGTGCCACGCACTACGCGCACGTGTTCTACCCGCTCACGGGCTACTCGGCCGAGAAGCACGACAGCTTCCTCTCGCCCGACGGCGAAGGCGGGGCCATCACGGAGTTCGCCGGCAAGACCCTGATCCAGGGCGAGCCCGACGCGTCCAGCTTCCCGAACGGCGGCATCCGCGCCACCTTCGAGGCCCGCGGCTACACCGCGTGGGACGTGACGAGCCCTGCGTACCTGCTCGAGACGGACAACGGCACCACGCTCTGCATCCCCACGGCGTTCGTGTCGTGGACGGGTGAGGCGCTCGACAAAAAAACGCCCCTCCTGCGGTCGAGCCAGGCCCTCAACACCCAGGTTCAGCGCATCCTGAAGCTCTTCGGGCACGAAAAGCCCGCCATGGTGGTCTCCTTCGCGGGGGCCGAGCAAGAGTACTTCCTCATCGACAAAAACTTCTACTTCGCGCGCCCTGATCTGCTCAATGCGGGCCGCAGCCTGTTTGGCGCCAAGCCGCCCAAGGGCCAGGAGTTCGAGGATCACTACTTCGGCTCGATTCCCGACCGCGTGATCGCCTACATGATGGAGGTCGAGCGCGAGCTCTTCAAGCTGGGCGTGCCCGTCAAGACCCGTCACAACGAGGTGGCGCCCGCCCAGTTCGAGGTGGCGCCCGTGTTCGAGGCCGGCAACATCGCCGCTGACCACCAGCAGCTCGTGATGGTCACGCTCAAGCGCGTGGCCGACAAGCACGGGTTCGTGTGCCTGCTGCACGAAAAGCCCTTCGCCGGCGTCAACGGTTCGGGCAAGCACCTCAACTTCTCGTTCGGCAACGCCACCCAGGGCAACCTCCTGGATCCGGGCGAGACGCCCCACGAGAACGCGCAGTTCCTGGTGTTCTGCGGAGCCGTCATCCGCGCCGTACACCGCTACGGCGGCCTGCTGCGCGCCGCGATCGCGTCGGCCAGCAACGACCACCGGCTGGGTGCCAACGAAGCGCCTCCCGCCATCATCTCGATCTTCCTCGGGGAGCAGCTCTCCGACGTGTTCGAGCAGATCAAGGGCGGTGGCGCCAAGTCGTCGAAGATCAAGGGCAAGCTGGAGATCGGGGTCGACACCTTGCCCGCACTGCCGAAGGACGCGGGCGACCGCAACCGCACGAGCCCGTTTGCCTTCACGGGCAACCGCTTCGAGTTCCGCGCGGTGGGCTCTGGTCAATCGATTTCGGGGCCGCTCCTGTCGGTGAACACGGCCATCGCAGAGGCCTGCGACTACATCGCCACGAAGCTCGAGACGGCGTTGGCTGCCGGTACGAAGCTGAACGCCGCCATTCAGGACGTGCTGGCCGACATCATCAAACAGCACGGTGCGGTGATCTTCGACGGCAACGGCTACTCGGAAGAGTGGCACCTCGAGGCGGAAAAGCGTGGGTTGTTGAACCTCAAGACCACCGTGGATGCCCTTCCTCAGCTGCAGAAGCCTGAGGTGATCGAGCTCTTCGACAAGTACAAGGTGCTGTCGCCGCGTGAGCTCAAGAGCCGCTACGAGATTTATCTCGAGCAGTACTGCAAGTACATCAACGTCGAGGCCAACCTCACCGCCAAGATGGGGAAGACCACGATCCTGCCGGTGGCCTTGCGCTACCAAAGCGTCCTGGCCGAGAACGTGGCGGCCGTCAAAGCGGCCGGCGTCACACCCGACACGTCGTTGCTCACAGAGGTGACCGACCTCATCGGCAAGCTGCAGGCAGGTCTCAAGAAGCTGGCCTCGGCGACGAGCCACCACGGCGCTTCGGACGTGCTCGAGGAGGCCAAGCACTTCTGTCACAGCGTCGTTCCGGCGATGGGCGAGGTTCGTCAGGCGGCAGATGCTCTCGAAGGCATCGTCGATGACGACATGTGGCCGATGCCCACGTACCAAGAGATTCTGTTCATCAAGTAAACAGGCGCTCTTGGCGTGAGACGAGCGGCTCCGGGGCAACGCGGAGCCGCTTTCTTATCGAAACGTGCGGGGGCCGGGGGGCGATTTCGTCTGTCACCCGGGTGCAAAGACCCTCGGGCTGGTAAAGGGCTGGGCAGCGCCTCATGCCTGGTTCTTCGCCCCACGGTCCGCCAAAACTTCCGGAGCTCTCCCCAGATCCTCGGGCGCGCCGGGCGGGTGTGCAGCTGGTGGTGGCCTCCGTGTTTTTTGGCCTGATGGCGGTGGGCACGAAGGCGCTTGCGGGGACGATGTCAGGGCCGCAGGTGGCGTTATTGCGCATGGTGTTCGGGGTGCTGCTGTTCGCCGGCCTGGCGCTTCGCCAGCCCGAGATCGTGCGGGTGAGCCGACCGGGCTGGCTCGCGGCACGCGGCTTGTTCGGAGGCGCGGCCGTTTTGCTCTACTTCGTGTCGATCGAGCGGGTGGGCGTGGGGCTGGCCACGCTCGTGCACTACAGCGCCCCCATATGGGCGGCGCTTTTGGGCTCACTCGTGCTGTCCGAATCGGTGGCGCGCCTCACCCGCGTGGCCATGGTGGTGGCGCTTGCGGGGGTGACGTTGGTGATGGCGCCCGCGCTGACCCTGGCGTGGCAACAAGGCACGACGGGAGCCATCGGGGTCGGGTGGTATTTCGTTTCGCTGGCGTCGGCTGTGGTGTCTGCGGCGGCTTTGGTGTCTGCGCGGGCGGGGCGGCGCGAGGTGGCGCGCGTGGGGGCCCGCGCGCCCGATGGCACCTTGACCCTGTTTGGCGGCTTTTCGGTGTTCGGTGCGCTCGCGGCGGCACCTTTCGCCCTGCCTCCACTCGGGACGTGGGTGTGGCCCACGCCGAAGCTGTGGGCGCTCGTCGTGGGTGTGAGCGTGGTGAGCGCCCTTGCCCAGCTCCTCATGACGACCGCCTTGGCTCATGCCTCCGCGGCCGCCCCCGGTGTGGCCAACCAGCTCTCGGTGGTGATCGCATCGATGGGAGGTGTGTTGTTCTTCGACGAGACCCTCGACGCGTGGGCGTTCGCGGGCGCCGCGCTCATCATGACGGGCGTGCTGCTCAACGTACGGGCGGCCAGTCCCGTGCGCCCGCGCTGACAGGCGAGGATTTCGCAAGGAAGCCCGACTGACGCGTCGACGCTTGCGTCTCACGACCGCGGAAGGCGAGCTTCGCCTCGAGCTCGGTGATCTCCTCGACGTCCGCGTGAATGAACAGCGTCCGCCTCCGCTCGTGCAACACGAGCAGCGTCACGGCGCAGCGCGCTATATACGCCTCGTTGCAAAGCGATTCGCACGCAGGCCCTGCAGGCGCCTTGTGTGTCGGGAATTGCACCTACTCACCTACTGCCGTGCCGCGGGCGCTCCGCGGCCGCCGCCTCGCGCGATCTCTGTGGCAACATAGGGAGATGCTCATCAAGCGCATTCGCCTAAAGAATTGGCGAAACTTCCAGGCCATCGATGTCGCCCTCCACGAGACGACCTACGTCCTTGGCCCCAATGCATCCGGCAAATCCAATTTCCTGGATGTTTTTCGCTTTCTGCGGGATGTCAGCAAGGCCAAAGGAGGGGGCTTACAAACGGCCGTGGCCGACCGTGGCGGAATGAGCAAGTTGAGATGCCTTCACGCGCGACGTGATCCGGAGGTGCTCATCGAAGTTGAGGTTGCACAATCCCCTGACGAGGCTCCGGCATGGAGGTACGTGCTTGCCTTCAAACCCGAAGGGAAGGGAGCTCAGCGGACCCTCGTTTCCAAGGAGGAGGTATGGTCGCATTCTACGAAGCTGTTTTCACGCCCAAACGAAGAGGACAAGAAAGATCCGGCGCAGCTAACGCAGACCTATCTCGAGCAGATTCAAGCGAACACGAAGTTCCGCGTTCTCCCATCTTTTTTTGGCGAAAGTACCTATCTCCACATTGTGCCGCAGTTGCTCAAGTTTGCCGACAAGCTCGGGGGGCAACGACTTGAGGACGACCCGTTTGGCCAAGGCTTTTTGGAACATGTCGCCCGTACACCTGCAAAGACACGCGACGCGCGACTGCGCAAGATCGAAAAAGCACTGACGCTGGCAGTGCCGCAATTCAAAGAACTGAAATTTGAAAACGATGAACTGGGACACCCTCACCTAAAGGCGTTGTACTCGCACCATCGGCCCAATGCGGGCTGGCAATCAGAGGAACATTTCTCTGACGGTACGTTGAGACTTTTGGGTTTCCTTTGGTCTCTACTCGAGGGTGACTCGCTTCTGCTGCTAGAGGAGCCTGAAATTTCTCTCAACGACGCCATCGTGAAGGAGATCCCTCTCATCATGAAGCGCATTCAACAAGGCAGGAAGACCAAACGTCAGATTGTGGTCAGCACCCACAGTGCCGCCCTCCTCAGCAATGAGGGTATCGATGGGAGGAGCGTTGTGCTTCTGGAGCCAGGGTCGGAAGGCACTAAGGCCAGAACTATTAACGAGCAAGAAAGGATGGCGCTTGAGGCAGGATTGTCGATCGCCGAGGTGATTCTTCCCAAGGCCAAGCCCACGGGCGTAGAACAGCTTGGTCTTTCGCTGTGAAGCCCATTGCTCTGGCAACGGAGGACGCGCTGAGTGAAGCCGTGGGCAGACGACTACTCGCGTATCATGGCGTCGAGCCCACCCAAGTCTTGGGCGGAACTGGGTGTGGCTACCTTCGAAGCCGAATGGATAGCTGGTGCCAGATGGCAAGAAACCAGCCCGTACTCCTTCTGACCGACCTCGATAGAGGAGAATGTGCGCCGTCTTTTCTTCGAGGTTGGTTCGCGGGCCGGGTCATGCCCAGCAATCTGATCATTCGTGTTGCTGTTCGAGAAATAGAATCGTGGTTGTTAGGGGACCACATCGGGCTCCGCAGTGCGCTTTTCGGGCGGAGGCGCGGAGGGAAGTTTCCAGAAAATCCAGATACGCTCCCCGATCCCAAGCAATACCTATTGACCCTGGCAAAGAGCGCGCCCAGCGAGATAAGGTCCGATTTGGTTGCAGTCTCGGGTTCGACGGCCCGCCAAGGCATTGGCTACAATGCACGGCTCTGCGCGTTCGTTGCTGAGAACTGGGACCCAGATGAAGCGTCCAAACGCTCTTCTAGCCTACGAAGGTCACGGGATAGAATCGCAACTTTCCTTCGCTAAAAGTCTTGATGAAGAAGTAGCTGTGGTCGTAGCCGTCATCTCGATCCAGCGTGAGGCCTTGGCAGCTGCGGCTTCCTCCAACAACTCTGGCCTTAGGCGCTCCAAGAAGGCATAGATTGGCGCCAACAACACTTGGCCGGCAGCCAGCCGGCGGAGGCGTCAGGCCTCGACCCAGGCGGTTTCAGCCAACCTTACCGCCCGCCGCAGTTCACGTTCGTCGAGGCGTGTGAAGCCCATGCGAACGAACGGCACGGGCTTGCGGAACACGTGGTAATCGCGTCCCGCGCCAAACGTGACACCGCGCTCCCGTGCCTTTTCCGCCCACGCTACCGGATCGCCTCCGTGAACCTGCACCCATAGCGCCATGCCGCCCTGGGGCACCTCGAACGAAACGCGTTCACCCAGCGTGTCTCGAAGCGCCGTCATCAGCACGTCGCGCCTTGCCTGATAGACCTGGCGCATGCGACGCGCATGGCGGGCCAGCTCACCATCTTCGAGAAGCTCCGCCACCGCCGCTTCGGCCACGTTGTCGCCCTGTCGGTCGATGGATGTCCGCAGGGCCGCCATCCGTTCGAGCACGGGAGCGGGCGCCACCGCGTAGCCGATGCGCAGCCCGGGGGCCAGGACCTTCGACAAGCTGCCCACGTAGATGACCACGCCGTGTTCGTCCTGGCTGGCCAGGGGCAAGCGGGGACGCCCCGTGAAGTGAAACTCGTGTGAGTAGTCATCCTCGATGAGGGCGAAGCGGTGCCGCTGGGCGAGCGCGAGCAAGGCCAGGCGACGAGGCGCGCTGAGGGAGGCCATCGTCGGGTATTGGTGGTGGGGTGTCAGGTGCGCCGCCACGAGGCCCCCGGCCGTCAAAGCCCGTTCGAGTTCGTCGAGGCGAACGCCTTCGGCGTCGACGTTCAGGGGCACGAGCACGGCCCCCGTCGAGCGAAGCGCCTGCAGTGCCGGCGGATACCCGTAGGTCTCGACGCCCACGCGATCGCCAGGGCGCAGGAGGGCCTGCGCTGCCAACCAGATCGCCTGCTGGCTGCCCCGCGTGATGAGCACGTCGTCGGCCCTCGCGGCCAAGCCGCGCGTTTCGGCCAACATGCGGGCCAGCCCTTCGCGCAGCCGCGCTTCCCCGCGCGCATCGCCGTAGTCGAGCAAGCCAGGACCTCTTCGCGCCAGCACACGGCGGTAGGCGCGCGTGAGCGGCACGTAAGGAAACAGCCTCGGATCCGGCACGCCACCCGTGAGCACCAGCTCTTTGTCCCCTCGGGCGCGTCCCACGGAGCCCGTCAGGAGCGGAGGCAAAGAGAACCCGGGGTGCACGGCGAGCCCAGGGCGGTGCGCTTTGCCTCGGCGCCTGGGGAGCGGCTCACGGGCGTCACGGGCGCGCACGAACACGCCCCGGGCCGGTGCGGTTTCCAGCCAGCCCTGAGCGACCAGATCAGCCAAGGCCGCGTTCACCGTGTTGCGGTTGACACCCAACCTCAGGGCCAGACGCCTGGATCCAGGCAGCTTGTCCCCCGGCTGCAGCCTTCCCCGGGTGATGTCGGACACGATGGCCTCGGCAATGCGCAGCCCCAATGACTTGGCCGTCGTCAGGTCGAGAGACAAAAGATAGTCGCGCGCCATGAACTGGTCTATCAGAAATTCTACAACTGGTCCATCCGCGTGGTCCAGTTACTGGGCATGCTGACCTCATGAGCACCCATCCGGAAGAGGCGCCCAGCCCCTACGAGGGCACCCGTGAACAAGCCTGGAAACTCCTGTCCACCGCTGATTACGTGCGCTTTTCAGCCTCGGTGGACGGACAGCAGGTCGTTCGCTGTTTCAACGTGGCCGTCGTCGATGGCACCCTGTGCTTTCACGGGGGGCGGCGGGGTGGCAAACAGGCCCTGATCGGCGCCACCGTGCTGGCCAGCGCCGAAGAGGTCGTGGCGCAGGTCCCGAGCTATTGGGTCGACCCCGTGATGGCTTGCCCCGCCTCGACCTACTACCTGAGCGCGCAGGCCGCGGGCACCGTGCGGCCCATCACCGACCTTCACGGCAAGGCCCGGGTTCTGTCGGCGCTCATGCAGCGTTTTCAACCCGAAGGGGGGTATGCGGCCATCGACCCGAACGACCGCAAGTACGCCGCCGTCCTGGAGCGCCTGACCGTGGCAGCGTTCGTGCCCGAGCGCATGCAGGCGCGCAACAAGCTGGGGCAGAAGCGCTCGGCCGCACAAATCGAGCGGGTGCTCGAGGGTCTGTGGCAACGGGGACAATCGGGAGACTTGCGGGCGATCCGGCTCGTGCAGGAAGCACACCCAGCGCGGCCACGGCCCGCCTTCATGCGCGGCCCGGCAGACACGGGACTGTGTGTGAACCCGAACGCAGACGACGCACGGCAAGTCGCGGCCTTGCTCGAAGGGCAATACTGGACCGAAGGCTACGAAAGCTCACGCAGGGTAGCGGCGCACCTGTCCTCCAGCGCCTGGCTCGTCGCGCGCAGCCGCGAAGGTGAGGTCGTCGCCAGCGCGCGGGCCGTGAGTGACGGGGCCCGCTACGCCTGGATCCTCGACGTCGTGGTCCGCTCCGATCACCGGGGCCGAGGCATCGGCCGCTTTGTGACCCAGCGTTTGCTCGAGCACCCTCGCCTGGCCCAGGTGCAGAACGTGGGCTTGGCCACCCGAGACGCCCAGGCGTTCTATGGACGGCTGGGGTTCGCGCCGAAGGGGAAGGGTGCAGACGAAACCTTGCGCCTCGTCCGCGTCGAGGGTTGAAAGCGCGATGCCCACAGACGTTCAGGTTTGCGCCGCCGCGGCTGTCTCGCGCTCGCAGCGTGATGGTTGAAACGGCGCGCAGCGCCCTTGAGGGTGCGCAAGGCCACCGAGTACACTGTTGTAGTGCCGTCTCTCAGAAACATAACCTTGTCGGCCGACGAAGAGGTCATCGAGCGGGCGCGGGAGCGGGCACGTGCTGAACGGTCCACATTGAACGAGCAGTTCCGCGGGTGGCTCGAGCGATATGCGGCGCAGAATTCGCAAGCGGAGACTTGCGATGGGCTGATGCGGCGTCTCGGCCATGCCCGTACGGGTCGACGCTTCACGCGGGACGAAGCCAACGAGCGCTAGCGGATGTGGTTCCTCGACGCCAACGGAATGCGCCGACTACCTTGAAGCCGTGCTTGCGCCCCTCTGCCATGTCTTCTGGTCACCCAAGCTCCCTGTTCGCGCCCTTGATCTACACGAGGGTCTTCGTTCTCTGGAAAGATACTCTGCAGAGCCGCCAGAACGGCTTGACCTCAATGCTCGCTATGCACCTTTCCCTCCGAAAGCAACTGAAGCATCTCCACGCGGTTTCCCAGCCGCGCGATATCTTCTGCAGTTTTGCCCTCATGATCCCTGGCCATCTTGTTCGCCCCCGCGGACAATAGGAGCTCGGCCACATCCTTACGACCTGTCCAAGCAGCATCCATGAGAGGAGTACGTCCCTTGCTTCCCTGTTGATTCACGTTGGCACCTGCAGCGATCATCTTGCGAATGATAACGAGAAGTGTGGCACCGCCTAGGCCGAAACCGGCAGCGCGCGAAAGAGCGGAATTGCCGTAGGCGTCTAAAGCCAGGGGGTTGGCGCCACTATCCAGTAGCCACAAGGCGACCACCATGCGAGCGTCCGCCGCTTGATCCATTCTGCGGTTCTCTTTGGCAATCTCTTCCCTTGAGGGATGCATGCTCTTTGATGGCCACCCGATTTCGGGCGTGAATGCCGCCATCAAGGGTGTGTCGCCACACGAGTCGGATTCATTGACGGAAGCCCCCGCTTTCACCAGAGCTTTGATGGCATCAAGGTCGGGGGCCCTAACTGCTGCCTGCATTGCGGTAGGCTGGCGGAACGGGGAACAAAGATCCTCAATAGGAGCTTCGGCATCGCTGCCAGCATCCTTCGATGATGCTACGACGAGACTTCGAGCGGGGCTAGATTGGGATCGACATCCACAAAAAAGCACCGCTAATAATAGCAGGCCCCACAACAGGAGGGCCGCGGCCACTCGAGCCCGGCGAATCACGGCCGACATCAAGGGAGCGGTCCTGGCGTGAATTTTTTGTAGTCACCGCGATCGGGCTGGAGACGATGCACAAGTTTTGGAGAGGGCCAGCTATTCACTTCGGCGCGATATCGCTCGGACTTGATCCATTTGCCACGGTGTAAGACCTCGACATGCGCGCCTGATGTCGCTCCGTAGGTCACCCTTTGAAAAAAAATCCGCGAACGCTTGAGCAATAGCAGGCTTGGGCACGTTTCTGGTGTTCAAGGCCCGCCAATAATATGGGATCCTCTCATCGTAGACATTGGGATCGGCTTCGCCATTGTCGCCATACAACCAGCCGTCGACCCCGGAGTTGCAGCCCCATATTTTTATGGTCGAACCGACCGCGAAAGCGGACCGCATCGCGGCCGCCTTCGCTTTAATGGCAGGCCTAACAAAGTCGTCGGTGAGGACCGCTCCAATCTCAGTCGCAACGACCTCGTCATAGCTAATTCTACGCTTCTTCTTCTCCTGAATCTCGAGTTGAACAGACCAGCGAGAATCGTTGATGGCCGCAACGTGGTAACCGAGGAAAAGACCGGCACCAATTGCGTGTGAAACGATGTGTAGCTCAGTTATCGAACCCACATAGGTGTTGGCGAAAGTATCGATCAAGTGAAAGAAGTCTTCCTTTCGGATCACGTTCTTCACGATCACGTCCTTGTGCCCATACGACTCCGGAAGGCTCTTCTGGATGCCCCGGGCGAACACTTCAAGGTTCCCCAAGTCGCCACCGTTGCCGTAAAGAATCACCGCCTTTGCAGAAAGCATTCCGTTACCTCCCGGGCCGAGTAGCGATCGAACCGTCGCATCAAGACGAGAGACTATCGGATGCCATCGAAGATTGGTTGCAAATTTTTGGTTCGATTGATGTCCAAGACAATACGGTGCCCCCGGAAGCGGAGCATTCCTCTGCTGACGGTCTGAATGGATTGCCTGGCTGGACGCACGCCTGCGCCGCCCTTCACGGCCGCAAACCTTAGCCCCGGCCTTCGACGTCAGTGCGGCGCTCGCGCGAAGGTCCGACCCGAAGGCCGCGTAAAGGGTGGCCGCTGGCTGCTCTAAGGGCCGAGTCTTTGCGCCCAGTGGTGGAGGACCTTGGTGGTGACGTGATCCACGCCAAGCACCACGCCGTAGCCATCGTTGCCCGCAAGGATTCGCGCGGGGGGAATGAGCTGCCACAACAGCGCCAGGGAGCCATCGCTTGCATCGAACGCGGTCAGCCAACGCTCGAAGAATTCGGCGCGCTCCCGGTCCGGGGTGGGTGAGCCCGCCCGGGGGCGGAGGCCAAACTCGCCGAAGAGCGCCGCTTTGCCGAGGGTGGCGGCAATCTCTTCGTGGCGGCGGATCCACAGGTCGGCATCACCGCCAGCCCCAAGGCCCCAGGTTCGCGGATAAAAGTGGTACGAAGGCAGGTCTACGTCGGCCAAAGCGGTGAGGTCCGCGTAGCTCGAGCCCTCGGCGCCCTCCACGGGGTAACGGCTCGACAGCCCCTCATAAAGCGCGGGTTTGTCATCGAAGCCCTCACCCCCGTCACTGATGAGCTGCTTGACGCCCAAGCCGCGCAGGTGGCGCGCCAAGGTGCCCACGGTTGCGGTCAGCGCGGACGTGTCCGGGCAGCTGCGGCAACGAAACTCGTTTCCCAGCTCCCAGGCGAGGATCGCGGGCTCATCTCGGTAGGCCACGCCCGTGAGGGTGTTCACCCGGTTGACCAGCATCGTTGCGTAGTCTTCCCAGTGCCGGCG
Source organism: Myxococcales bacterium (assembly GCA_022184915.1). Lineage (NCBI taxonomy): Bacteria > Pseudomonadati > Myxococcota > Myxococcia > Myxococcales > Myxococcales bacterium. The sequence goes on from JAGTJU010000003.1 coordinate 733,818, forward strand.
CAAGGCAGCTGAGGTGAAGAAGGCGTCCTTGTCCAAGCCCTCCCACCGGGCGTAGGCGGGCAGGCCGCCGAAGTCTGCGTGGTTGTTGGTGAGAGTGATGACGAGCCGCAGCCCGCGCGCGCGCGCTTCGGCCACGGCCCGGTCCAAACCCCGCAAGCCTTCTTCGCGGTACGTGCCCGGTAGCGGGCGGATGGCGGCTGCGTCTTGCGAGTCGTTGTAACCGGGCGTGCGAATCACCTGCAAACCCAGGCACACGGCATCGTCGAGCGCCGCAAGGGCCTGGGCCGTGGCAGACGCAGAGCCCTTCAAGCCGTAGGTGAACTGCTGCTGCAGATAGTAAATGTTGGCGCCCAAGCCGCGGAACCGCGTGCCATCGAGCCAAAGTTTGCCCCCTTCGGCCCGCACGAATCCGGTGATGGGGGGACGCGGCGTGCAGGGAAGCAGCGCCGGGGTGTCGTCGAAGGCCACGGGAAAGCCAGTGTCGTCCATGGGATCCTCAGCTCCGCAGGCAGCGCCCGCGCAGGCCAGCATGACATACACGAAGAGGGCCCGGGGCTTCCGCAGCGACGCGGGGTGGGGTGGGGGAGGCAGGGCAACGCAGGAACCGGAACGCATGGCTTGGTTGGCGCCGTGAAGCCCACGTCGCAGGGATGACTTTGGGAGATCCTACACCCGCACGTGGTCCCCCGGCAGCCGTCTTTTGGCGGCGGCGCTTTCGAGGCGTCAGACCCCCGCGGACGGAGCCTCGGTCTCCTACACTCTCGTGACTCATGGGAAAGAGGGCTCGAACGAGGGGATGCGCGGCCGTTGTCTGCCTCGCAGGCTTCGTGGGTGCGGCCGTTGGGAAGCCTGGGAGCGTCTGGGCCCGCGAGCCCGTGCCGGTCCCCGAACCCGCGGCGTCCGTCCGCTACGTGGACCATGCCTTGCTGTTTCGAACGAGCGACGGCAACTTCAGCGCGCGCGTGCAGCACCGGCTTCAGTTTCGCTATGCGACGCCGTTCGATGAAGATCCACGCACCTTCGGTGATCTCGACCGGAACACGAGCTCGTTCATGGTGCGGCGGGCGCGCCTGAGGCTGCGCGGACACGCGTTTCGTCCCTGGCTCGAGTGGACCTTCCAGTACGATTGGGCGCAGCCCGTGCTGCGGGATTTCTCGCTGACCCTGGCGAGGTTTTCGTGGTTCAAGGTGTTGATCGGGCGGCGCAAGGTGTTCTGGAACGACGAGCGGGTGGCTTCGTCGGGCCAACAGCAGTTCGTCAACCGTTCGATCGTGAACGACCTCTTCACGGTGGACCGTCAACAGGGCGTTCAGGTGTTTGGTCGTGTATTGCCCGGCTCGGTTGCCGACCTCACCTACTACGCGGGCGTGTTTAGCGGACGGGGTGTCGGGCCGCGCAACAACGACGACCACCACATGATGTACGCGGGCCGGCTCCAGTGGAATGCGCTAGGGGGCGAGATGCCGTTTTCACAAAGTGATGTGGAGGGTCACGATGCGCCCGTGCTGAATGTGGCCTTCGGAGCGGCCACGAACATCAGTGACTGTACGGCCTTCGAGACCGACGCCCGGAGCTGCCGGGGCCTTCGGACCCCCCGCTCGGATCTGACGTCATTTCCGAATCCAGAAACCGCGGGGGCGGCAAAGCCGGGGCAGTTTCAGATGAGGCAGGCCTTCGCGGAATTTCGCCTGATGTGGCGAGGTCTCTATGCGAAGCACGAGTTTCACTGGAAGCGGGTTTTGGATCGCACGATGGCCGAGGGGGCCGCAGGGCGGGTCACGCGCTTGCGGGGTAGCCTCGTTCAGGTGGGGTATTTCCCGCATCATCTCGTGCCGCTCGTTCCAAAGTCTCTCGAGCTGGCCGTGCGCTACGCGTTCGTGGATCCCGTGATCACGGTGCCGCACACCCTGCAGACGGAGAGCTCGGCCGTCATCAACTGGTTCTTTGACGGACATGCGAACAAAGCCTCGTTCGAGGTCAGCCGCTTGACCGTGGCCGACCCCGCAGCGAAGGCGACGCGGGCCGAAACGCGGATCCGTTTGCAGTGGGATATCTCGTTTTGAGCGCCCTTGCGGCGGCGGGACATCACGGCAGATCCGCGGGGCGGCCTGCCAGTGTTAGGATGGGTGCACTTTCATGCGCCCCCTCATTGCTGCCGCGTCCTTGAGCCTTTTTGCCCTTTTTTCTTGTGGTGAAGATAAAGGGGGGCCTGTAGACGCAGCCCTGGACGCAGGTTTGCTGGATGGGGCAGCGGGAACCGTCGCCCCCGAGGCGGGGCTGCTGGACGGACTCGCGCTGGCTGACGCCGGCTCGGAGGCGGGCCCGGTGGCCTCGTTCGAGGAGGTCACCTGCCCGACCCCGCTGCCGCCGGTGGCGACCGGGACGTGTTCGGTGTCGGGCAGCGGCGCGGTCAAGCTGTTGCAAGGCGAGGTGCTGACGCCCGACCGTATCTATCACGCGGGGCAGGTTGCGATCGACGCGCAGGGCTTGATCACGTGCGTGGGCTGCGCCTGTGCGCTTGGGGGGGAAACCGTCATCACCTGTCCGGATGGCGCGATATCTCCTGGTCTCATCAATACCCACGAGCACCTCACGTTCGGGCAAAACAACCCCCACCCGGACACGGGAGTTCGTTATGATCACCGCCACGAGTGGCGCCGTGGTCAAGGTGGCAAACCACCCGTGACCGCCGGGGGCAGTGCGAGCGCCGATCAGGTGCGCTGGGCGGAGCTGCGGTTCCTGATGGGCGGAGCCACTTCGATTGTGGGCTCCGGTGGTCAGCCCGGCTTGCTGCGGAACCTGGACTCGCAGAACCAGGAGGGACTTGGCCAAAAGCCGGTCGACTTCGATACGTTTCCGCTCGACGACTCTGACGGCTCCCGCCGCACGATGGATTGCAACTATGGCGGCACACCCACGAGTGCGGCTGCGATCGCAATGACGGACGCCTACGTGCCGCACGTCTCCGAAGGCGTCGATCGGAGCGCACGCAATGAGTTTCTCTGCCAGAGCAGCGTTGCTTACGACACGATGCCCCCCGGGATCTCAAACGATCTGCTGCAGGATCGTATGGCGATGATCCACGCTGTGGGCCTGCAGCCTGCAGACTACGAGGCCATGGCCAAGGCGGGTGCGGCCTTGATCTGGTCGCCTCGCTCGAACATCACCCTCTACGGCGAGACCGCGCGCGTGACCACGGCGGCGCGTCTGGGCGTGCAGATCGCGCTGGGGACCGACTGGATGCCGACCGGGTCGATGAACCTGCTGCGCGAGCTTGCCTGCGCCGATGCCTTCAATCGGACGTACCTCGACGGATTTTTCAGCGACGTCGACTTGTGGCAGATGGTGACCGTGAACGCGGCGGTGGTGACCGCCACGGACGATGTCATCGGTCGGCTCGCACCGGGGTTGGTGGCGGACGTCACCGTCTTTCGGCGCGGGGGGCGGGCGCCGTACCGCGCCGTGATCGAGGCCAAGCCCGAGGATGTCGTGCTCGTCCTGCGCGCAGGCAAGCCCCTCTATGGTGACGACGCCGCCATGACGGCGCTCGTGCCCGCAGGCTGCGATCCGGTCGACGTTTGCACGGTGGCAAAGAAGCTGTGCCTCACGGGCGAGGTTGGCAAGACCTACGACGTGCTCAAAGCGGCGGTGGGGGCCACGACCTATCCCGCCTTCGCGTGTGGGCAGCCGCTGAACGAGCCGTCGTGCACCCCCAAACGCCCGAGCTCGACCGCGGGCTCCACCGTGTTCACGGGTGAGCTTCGCAGCGGCGACCTCGATGGCGATGGGATCAGCGATAGCGACGACAACTGCCCGAGGGTGTTCAACCCCGCTCGTCCTCTCGATGAGGGGGTTCAGGGCGATGCCGACGGCGACAAGGTGGGCGATGCCTGTGATCCCTGCCCACTCGACGTCCTTCCAAGCTGCACGCCAAGGCCCTAGTTGCGATGGGTATCATTCCCGATCCATGACACGCTGTCTGACCTGCGGAACTGACAACCCGGCTTTGTCCCGGACGTGCTCCCGGTGTGGGGCCGCTTTGTCGGAGGGGCCTTCTGAAGACGCGGCAGCCCTGCGCGGTAAACCGCACGACGCACGAGGGGGCGGCCGCGTGATCTTCGCCATGGTGGGCCTCATGGTGCTGGGGGTGGGCGCGGGGATCGCGATCCGGGATCGGCTACACAAGAGCGCTCTTGGCGAGAAGCTGGCCTGGTTCGATCGCTGGGTCGAGCGTGACAAACAAGAGGTGGGCGGGCTTTGGACCTGCCTCATTCAAAGCCCCACGCCGATCGAGACCTTCACGAACGCCACCCAAGTCGAAGCCAAGGTGGAAGCCGCGGCGAGGGTGCAGCCCAAGACCTTCGCCGACCATCTGCGCAACGAGTGTTTGCCCCGCGGGGATCAGGTGGTGGCGGCCTTTGCCGGCGTTACGGATGTGCCCGCCGAGTTCACCACGGTCTTCGAGGTGTACAATCAGAGCCTGCCGAAGTTGAAAGACGGCATCGCTGCCTATGTAGAGGGCCTCGAGGCCCGCATCGAGCGGGCCAACCTTTTGGCGAAGATTCAAGCGACCGGAGCCGCGTGGCATACCAGCGCCGCGCCGACGCCCGAAGGCATCGCCTTCGAGAAGTTCGTGAGATGCGCCGTTCCCCAGGTGAGCCAACTGAAGAGCGCTCAAGCGCTGCTGCAGACGTTGGCGGACCAGTGTCGCAAAAAAGACGCTGCCGCCTTCTGGAAGCAGGTGGCGGCACAATGCGGCGCTCTCGTCATGGACGTCGATCCGCACGCACAAGCATCGCCGACCAATCAGGATTCGATGAAGCGGTTCTTCGAGTCCGAGCAACGCCTGATGGCGGCCTGGGACTATTGCGCCCGGCAGGCCGAAAAAGGAACCTCCACGAGCGATCTGTCCTCGTTTCTGCAGGCCTTCGCCACATATGGTGAAGCCCGCGTGCGGATGGTCGAGGTGGCGAAGGCGCTCGGCGAGACCTCGTAGCGGGCGCGGGCTTGCCGAAAACGCCACCGCCCCGCTCCGACGCCTGCTTGTCTCTGCAAGGGGGCGCCAGCCGGGGCGGGGCGTCAAGGGGAGCCAGGCGGCTCACCCTGCCAGGTCAGGGCTGCTTGGGGCTGACCGGGGGGCCGGCTCCCGTGGGCAGGGCGCCTTGCGAGATCACGAAGCGATCGAACTTGGCGTTGGGCTCTCGCCGCTTGAGGGTGAAGGTCTTGACCCCTGCGGAAGTGACGTTGATCGTCGAGCTCAAGAGCACCCAGCCAAAGGCCGTGTCCCCTCCCGAACCGCTTTCGATGAGAACGGGGGTGCCGTTGTCGATGCGGTAGAAGGCCGAGTTCGCACCGTTGTCGGGGAAGAGTTTGCGGCCGTAGAGCTTATACGTCCCAGTCGTAGCGAACTGTAGGGGGTAGTTGAGCTCTGCTGAAGGTTCGTTGGCTTCCTTCACGCCGAAGTTGGTCGATCTCGCCACCATGTAGCCCGTGCCCTCACCGACGGGAGGCGTGTTCTCGAGGACCCAGGGGATATCGCCGTTCGCATTCTGGTTTGCGAATCCCTCCGCCTCGAAGACGACTGAACCTCCTTGTTCGAGGTAGGCGCCTTGGGTCCAACTCACCGTCACGGAGACAGGAGCCGAGGCCGTTCTTTGTCCAATCTCATCCTCGGCCACGGCGGTCAGCACCTTCGGTCCTGCCGTCAGGACGACGTTGGCCAGCGCGTAGGGCGCTGTGTTGTCGCTGCCCAGGAGCTGTGTGCCGGCGAAGAAGTCCACTTTTCGCAAGGTGCCTCCGGGTGAGGACGCCATGGCTTCGAGCGTGATCGCCGAGCCTGGCATGATGCTCGTGTTGGCCATGGGCCGCGTGAGCGTCGCGGTGGGTGCGGCCAAGAGGGTGAACGTGACCGGCGAGGAGTTTGCCGTGCGGTTTGCGTTGGTCGTCGCTTTTGCCACGAGGGTGTGCGAGCCCGCGGGCAGTCCCGTGACGTTCACGGTAAAGGGTGCCATGGTCGATGTGCCTCGAACGGTGGTTCCCTTCAAAACTTCTACGCGTGTGATGGTTCCCGGAGACGCCACGGCCGCGTTGACTTTCACCTGAACCGGCGTCGCGGCGGGAAGCCTGCTGCCGGGGGTGGGAAGCGTGATCGATATCGTCGGAAGAGGTTGTGTCGAACCGCCCGAGCCGCCTACGCCACCCGAACCGCCCGCGCCACCCGAACCGCCTGCGCCGCCCTTGCCCCCGGCGCCGCCCTTGCCGCCGGAGCCGCCTTTGCCGCCCGCGCCACCGGAGCCGCCTTTGCCGCCTGCGCCACCTGCGCCGCCCTTGCCGCCCGAACCACCCGCGCCACCAACGCTCGAACCGCCGGAGCCGCCTGCACTCGAGCCGCCGGAGCCGCCTGCGCTCGAGCCGCCGGAGCCGCCTGCACTCGAGCCGCCGGAGCCACCGTTGCTCGAGCCGCCGGAGCCACCAGCGCTCGAGCCGCCGGAGCCGCCTGCACTCGAGCCGCCGGAGCCGCCGTTGCTCGAGCCGCCGGAGCCACCTTTGCTCGAGCCACCGGAGCCACCTGCGCTCGAACCGCCGGAGCCGCCACCCGTGGAACCGCCTTTACCGCCTGTGGCGGGCGCGCCGCCTCCACCGCCCTGCCCGCCTCCTCCAGCGCTGCCGCCTTCCCCCCCGCCACCCGGATCATCGTCCGAGTCTCCGGAGGCGCAACCGCTTGCGCTTGCGCACGCGAAGGCCATCGCCGAGACGGCCAAACCGATTTGCAGATACCCGTAACGTTTCATCTTCGTTGACTCCTGGTTGAACTGAAAACCATCACTCGGTCGATCCGTGGTCCCGCGCATCGTGGCCGCTCCGTCGCGCTGCACGCCTTTCGGTGTGCAGTCTCCGACTGGTGGTTTCTTGAAGGTCGCTACCGCCAAATGGGACATGTCTGGCGAGCTACACGCACCCGGAGACGCTGGGCACCTCGAAGACGGCTCAACAAAAAATCATCACGGGAACGAGGCGCGTTGCGCTGTGAAGTTTGCAAGGTTCGTGAGGCCCCGTGTGCAAGCGTTGCCGCAACACATCTCGACCAGCTGATGCCTTCGCAAAATAGAGCCTGAAAAACTAGCTGAACGACGTCGTCGTCACGAAAGCGTCCCGAATGTCGTGGACGTGATGGCAAGTGCAGTCGATGTGGGTCGTGCGGTGAAGCGCATCAGTGGGCTTAGCCTTGGAAGGTCACGCATTGGCCGTTGTGGGTCTTCGGCTTGACGAGAGGGCTCGTGACACGCGAGAGCCGCCCACCGGAGGCCCTGACGCCAGGCTCTCGTCCACGGTTCGGAGTCCGCAGTGGAAGGCGCGGTTTCTCTCGCATCAACCGATCATGCGAGGGTTGCGGCGCGGGGCTCGTTTTCTGGCGCGGCGTCGTCGGTGGTGTCCGCATGCTCGTACGGCGAGAGGCCTCGATGCAGGCCCGCACATAGGCTCCACATGCCCCCGCTGAGTGTGCCCTAGCGCCATCATGAGGGCTTCGACGATCCTTGGACGAAGGACCCTGGTTGGCGAGGGCGCTCGCGGGTAGCACTGAACTTTAATCAGCTCGCCGAGTGCATCGGCTTCGGCATCGCTCAACAGCACCCTGGTCCTCGGAGTACCTCGCCTCGGATGGATCATGTTGCTTCTTTCTGCTCGACGTCCGCCAGTATCACTGGAGGGGCAAGGAGCCCCTTCACGAGCGGTACATCTGGTAGACGTCGGCGTCGCCGTCGGCGGCTCAGGTTTCGACGGCAGCTACGTGCAAGGCCCGTCGCGGAGGTACAAACAAAAAAAGCCAGCCCCTTTGGGGACTGGCTTTGGTTGAGGCCTTGGCCGTGAGCTTACTTCGTGGGCTTCTCGACGGGGTACGGCCAGGCGTTGCAGAACTCGTTCAAGTTCTGCTCCCAGCAGGTCCCCAGGCACGAGGTGAAGAGCTTGTCGTTCTCCATGATGCACGCCTCGTTGCCTGGGCCCTTGCCACATGCCTCGGACCTGTCCGAAGCGGCGGCCTCACAGGCATTCGAGCAGGCGTTGATGGCATCCTCGCGCTTCTGACACTCCGGAGGAAGGGGCTCATCGGGCGACGCGTCCTCGCCGTCGTGGCAAACGTAAAGGTCGACGCAGCCATCCCCGTCGCGGTCAGTCCACTCGGGGTTCGCGCACCCCATGCCCAGGTTCTTGTCCATCGGCTTGCATTCCTTGGAGTCCTTGGCCGGGGGCACAGGGTCCTTCGGGGCGTCGGGATCGGAGGACGAGTCCGTGGGCTCGTCGTGGCAAACGTACAGGTCGAGGCAGCCATCGCCGTCGCGGTCGGTCCACTCGGGGTTCGCGCACCCCTTGCCCAGGTCATCTTCGAAAGCCTTGCAGCCTTCGGGTGTCTTCGGCGGCGACTTTTTGAGGCTTCCTTCTGCCAGCTCGGTTACGTCCTCCACAGGGGCGCCGCAGGCCCCGATCACGCAAAGTGGAACCATCATCAGACCCGCAAACAGCACTCGTTTCAACATCTCTCCACTCTCCTCGTGTAGGTCCGCTCAATCCTCGTTTCGCCCACCTGGACGAACGAAGCAACGGACTGGTAACGCGGGGACGCAGGACCCTGGACGTACGGCTCAGGAAACTGCAGAAAAAGAGACGAAACGGCGGTGCGCGGGGATCGGCATCTTCGCGGCGAAGTTTTTCCGTGATCGAAGTTACACAAAGTCTCTCCTGGGCTCCGCCTACCACCCTTATTGGCAATTTCGTTTCAAATGTGACGATTTCCGCACCAGGCGTGCCTGGGGCTGCCCGGGGCGCTGGCTGTGTGTCAAAGCAGCGGGCCGATCCCCCTGGCCATTCGGGGTCCCCGGCCCCGATTCGATGATGCGTGTCGCATGAACACATCCCGACCCCTCGACCTGCCAAGCTCACGCTTACCTGCCGGCAAAGAGCCTCTGGTCAGCTGCCTCATGGTGACCCGCAACCGGGTGAAGCTCGCGCAACGGGCGGTTCAGTGCTTCATGGACCAGACCTGGTCGCACAAGCAGCTCGTCATCGTGGATGACGGGGAAGAGAGCTACGCGCCCCTCGTAGGCGCCTGTCGTGCGCGCGGCTTCGACGTACTCTACCATCGCGTGGCTACAGAGCCGCGCCTTACGCTGGGCGCCCTGCGGAACGTGGCCATCGAGCAGAGCGACGGGGCCTTTTTGGCACAGTGGGATGACGACGAATGGTACGCTCCCGAGCGCCTCACGATGCAGCTCCAGGCGCTCATCAACGAAGGGACACGGGCTTGCGTGCTCAAGTGGACCTTGATGCATCTCGACACCCCGGCCTTCACCCACCATCCGTACCGGGCGGATGTGGGGCGTGGCACGCCCGGCACCATCGTGCATCAACGCTCGGAGATTCGTTACCCGGCGCTTCGGATCGCCGAAGACAGCGTATTCCTGGATGCCCACCGGCCTTTGGGTGTCTCGATCTTGGGGCGTGAGGCGAGTCACCTCTTCATTCGGTGCTTCCATGGCAGCAACACGTGGGACGCCAACCACTTCCTGCGCCGGTTGAGGCGCACCCCACGGGACATGATTCACTTCGGTCTGGCGCGCCTGCGCGGCGACATCCTGCGGCACCCAGCTTTCGCGCTGGAGGCGCGCGAAGCGTCCGCCGTGAGCCGGTTTCGGGAGGACAGCGCAGCGGTCGGTTTGCTGCGGAGCGGGGCGTGAGCCCGCTGGCGCGGCGGGTGACCTTGCTCGCCCTCGGCCAAAGCGCCGGTAAGCTCGCTCAGGTCGTCGTGGCCTTGGTGCTGGTGCGGGTCCTGTCGCCGGAGGCGTGGGCCACATCGGCGCTGCTGCTCTCGGTTTATGCCGCCGCCACGGCCTTGGGTACGCTCAGCTTGCCTCAGTCTCTGATCTTTTTTCTTCCTGGTCTGGCGCCGCCCGAGAAGTCTCGTTTGGTTCGGCAAACGCTGGTGCTGCTCGCGGGCGCAGGCGTGCTGACCGGACTGCTTGTGGGCTTGGCTCTGCCCTGGGTGCTCGAGGGAGCGTTTGGTCACCTGCCCGCGTTCGCGCTGCTCGGGCTGGCGTGCGCCCTCGAGATTCCGTCGCTCGTCGCGGCTCCGCTGCTGGTCGCCGACGATCGGGCCTCCACCGCGGGCCTCTTCGATGGCGCGATGGCGGTGGTGCAGGTGCTCGCGATTGCGGTGGCTGCGCTCGCGGGTTTCGGTCCCGTAGGCATCGCTATGGCGCTCTGCGCTTACGCGAGCGTGCGGCTCGTCCTGGTGATCCGTCTCGCGCGCGCGGTGGCACCTGCGGCTCCCGCACCGGCGTCGTGGGCCCGCGCGAAGGCCTACGTCGTGCATGCCTTGCCGCTGATGGTGGCGCTGGGCGTGTCGGTGCTCACAAAGCACGTCGACAAGTGGATCGTGGCGGCGGTCGCGCCTCAGTCGTTCGGGGTGTACGCCGTGGCGGCCCAAGAGCTACCGTTCGTGGCCGTTCTTCCTTATGCTCTCAGCGCAACGTTGGGTGCGCAGATGTCCTTAGCCTTCAAGCACGGACGCATTCAGCAGGCGCGCGACCTGTGGCTCATGCAGACGCGATCGATGGCAAAGATCGTGGTGCCGCTCACCATCGTACTGGTTCTCTGCGCCCCGCAGCTGGTGCCGCTCTTGTTCACCGACGCCTACACAGCCGCCGTGCTTCCCTTCCAGCTCTTCGGGCTCATCACCCTGCACAGGGTGGCGGAGTACGGGCTGGTGCTGCGGGCCCAGGGACGTCCCCAGGCGCTCTTTGCCGCCAGCGTCTGCCTTCTGGCGCTCACCACGTTGCTGGGGGTACCGCTGGCCTGGATCTTCGGGGCCACGGGTGCGGCCGCCGCGGCGCTGCTCAGCCAGCTCGGTGCGTGGCTCTTCATTTTGCGCCCCTTGGCGCGGGGCTTCGAGATGCGGTTTTGGGACGTATTTCCGTTCCGCCACTATCTCGTCTGGCTCGCTCGCGCTGTGGCGTCGGCGCTTCCGGCCGCGCTCATCGCCGATCTCTGGTTCGCCGAGCATGGTCGAGGCTTGAGGCTGGCGCTCAAGGTGGCGGTGTTCCTGGCGGGTATGGGCCTCCTGTGCGTGCGCTCCTTGCCGCTTCGTCGCGTAAGCGCGGCATCGCCACCCTGATCGCCGCCACGGGCGGCGCGCGCCTTTGCGTTGGCCTTCACCCTCGGCTCCTGTGCTAGATCGGCCGTGTGCCCACTTTCGGTTGCCGTGAATGCCAGCGCGAGTTCGACGTCCCTGAGGCCACCTTGGCAAAGTTCCCTGGGTGGCAGCCGAAGGTCTGTCTTGCCTGCAAGAAGAAGGCGTCACCGGCCAAACCTCAGGGCGCGCGACCCGGGGCTGCGCCGGCGCGGCGGGCACACCGCGGCGCCAGTGCGCGTGAAGAGAACCTGACCACGGCGCAGGTGCTGGCCACGTACACCGCAGGGCCAACCGAAGGCGTGTTCACCGACGGCGCCGCCGACCCGAATCCGGGCCCCGGAGGCTGGGGAGCCGTGTACGTGTCCGGCAACGCGGTGGTGGCTGAGCGCTGGGGCCACGAGGCTCACACCACGAACAACCGGATGGAGCTGGCAGCGCTCATTGCCGGATGCCAGCTGGTGCCGCCCGGCACGCCTGCCGTCATCTACACAGATAGCGAGCTGTGCGTGAAGACCATCAACGAGTGGGCAGCCGCGTGGAAGGCCCGCGGGTGGAAGCGAAAGACGGGGCCCATCAAAAACCTCGAGCTCGTTCAAGAGCTCTACGAGCTCATGCAAGGCCGCAAGGAGCTGTCGTTGCGCTGGATAGCGGCCCACGCGGGCAATCGATGGAACGAATACGCCGACGCGCTTGCCACCGCCTACCGGCGCGCCACCCGGTGACCGGGGTTATGGGGCGATGTCCTGACGCCCCCGCCTGGTGTGAGCCGTCCGGTGGCTCCCCGTGAGCCATCATGGCGCAACCGAACGGCCCTTGACGAGACTCGTCAAGCTCGTCTGCTCGATTTGTGCTCAATCTGTGCCCCGGTAAGCCGATGAAGCCGAGCGATGTCGAGTCGTCGTGGACGCGTCGCGGTCGCCGCCGTGCTCCTGGGCCTGGGGGCGTCCTCGTGCGGTGAGGCCACGCCTGCTCCCGAGGTCCTGGCGCAAGAGGCCGTCGTTCCGCTCACAGGGCTTGCGCCCGCCGAAAGCGCCAGCTTCTCGCAAGGCCGCAGCGAGTTCATGGAAGCGGAGACCGCGGCGCAAGGGCTGGGGCCGTTGTTCAACGGCAGCTCGTGTGCCGGTTGCCACAATAGCCAAGGCGTAGGCGGGCCCGGTGTGCTCACTGTGGCCCGGGCGGCGTGCCGCGCGCCGGATGGCGGGATGGTCGAACCTCCCGGAGGAAGCTTGGTGTTCCTCTTCACCACGCGCCCTGATGTGGCCAATGCCAGCTTGCCCGCCCATTGCACGACCCTCGCGCGCCGCCGCACCACGAGCGTGTTGGGACTGGGGCTCATCGAGTCCATTCCCGACGAAGCGATCCTTGCGGCCTCGGTGGAACCCAAACCTCCAGGCGTCGGGGGACGCGTGGCCATGGTCGTCGATCCGATCACGGGGGCCCTGCGCGTGGGGCGGTTGGGGTGGAAAGCCCAACATGCGTCGTTGGATTCGTTTGCCGCAGACGCTTACCGCAACGAGATGGGCGTCACGAACGAGGTCTTCCCCACCGAGAACGCCCCAGGGGGTCGCATGGACCTTCTCGCTGCCATGGATCCCACCCCCGATCCCGAGGCGCGGGTGGGCGTGGTGGGCCTGCTTGCCGACTTCATGCGCTTTTCCTCGCCCCCTGGCTCGTCAAGCCCAAATGCCGACACGGCCGCCGGGGAGGCGCTCTTTCGCAAGGTGGGCTGCGACTCCTGCCACCGCCCCGCGTACCAGACCCAAGCGGTGATGGTGCGAGGTGTGCCCAGTGCCGCCCTATCGAACCGCGACGTGTTTCTGTACTCGGATCTTCTGCTTCACGACGTGGGCACCGGGGACCAAATCGCTCAAGGCGCCGCTGCGGGAGCGGAGTTCAAGACGCCCGCTCTTTGGGGCATGGCCCGCAACGTGGGGCTCATGCACGATGGCCGCGCCGCCACCGTGCGCGAGGCCATCGAGGCGCACGGTAAAGAGGCCACCCAGGTGGTGAGTGCCTTCATGGCTTTGACCGAAGCGGAGCGAATCCAGCTTGTGTCGTTCGTAGAGGGTCTTTAGGCCCACCAGGAGAGTGACCGTGAACCGGAGGTGTTTAGTGTCGGGTAGAGGACTTATGGGTGTTGTCGTGGGTGCGGTGTTGAGCCTGGGTGTTCCCCCACAGCAGGCGCAGGCCCAAGAGGTCACGACGTCGTTGTCGGCATTCTCCGACGTGACCTATGGTGTGCTTCGAGGCGGCGTGCGAAACGCGTCGCAGGCCGCGAACCAGGAGGCATTCGGAGTCGACCCCTTTCCGAAGAACAGCAACCAGGGCTTTGGGTTGGTGGGCACCGATTTCGTCCTGATGTCCGAGCTGGACGATCACTTCGTTTACCTGGCCGAAGTGAATCTTCAGGTGATGCGGGGGAAGCAGAACGAGTTCGAGTTCGACGTCGAACGCATGTACCTCGAGTACCGAATACGACCTCAGTTGAACATCCAGGCCGGGCTCTTCTTCACGCCCGTTGGGTACTTCAATCGTAACCTCTACGCGCGGTCCTGGATGATGATCTCGGCGCAAGTTCCCGAGCTCTTCGAGGAGGAAAACGGCTTCGTTCCCACGCACACCACGGGGGTGCAGGCGCGAGGCATCTTCGATCTGGGGGGAGATCACCGCCTGAGTTACGCCTTGTCCCTGGGCAACGGCCGCAGCCGCGATCCCGTATCGAACGTGTATGCCCGGGACGATGACGGCTGGCGCTCGAGCACGGCGATGTTGGAGTGGCTGATCCCTGCGTTTCGCTCTGCCACGTTGGGTGTCTCGGGTTGGTACGACCGCATCTCCACCTTCTACCTGCCGACCACGGGCAGCGGGATCTCGACACTCGCGCCCGGGACGCAGGGACTTCGCCTGTCGGAGCTCGGTTTGAGCACGCACGTGGTGGTGTTCTCTCGCTGGGTCAACTTCATCGGTGAATACCTCTGGCAGAAGCACAGCGATCGCGATCAGGTTTTGCCCGCAACCGAACAGAACGACGCCTTGCAGGGCGCGTTTGTGGAGCTGTCGGCGAACGTGCTGTCCACGGGCGCCCTCAAGCCCTATGTCCGCTTCGACTACGTTCGCCTTCCGGCACGGGGCGGGGGAGCCTACCTATCGCTCCGGGGCGAAGACACCGAGCTGGTCCGCGCCTTCGTCGCGTCGACCAAGATGATCATCGCAGGCGCCTCGTATGACTTCGCACCCCGGGTGCGACTGAAGCTCGAGTACTCCCAGGCTTTGGATGGCGCTCGTCAAAGACACGGGCTTTTGTTTCAAACCGCCTTCGCTTTCTGAGGTGAACGATGAAAGCCTACAAGACAGCCGTTGCGATGTTGTTGGTTCTGCTCTTTCCACCTTCGACCAGTCGATCGGAGCCCCCCGTCGAGGTCGCCGTGGTGATCAACGCCGCAAATCCCATGGGGAGCATGACCTTGGACGAGGTGCGCAGCTTTTACATGAAGCAGAAGAGCTCGTGGCCAGACGGCGAAAAGATTCGCCCCGTGGACACCGAGACCGACGACGCGGCGCGAACTCTCTTTCTGGGGAAGGTGCTCAAGACCAATCCGACCGATCTCGAGCGCCACTGGTTGGAGATCAAGTACCGCTCTGCCGAAAGCCCCCCGAAACGCATGGAGGACGAGGCAGGTGTTCTCAAGTACGTCGGCGCTTTCAAGGGCGGCATCGGGTTCGTCGCTGTGTCCGCACTCGAGCTGGCCAAGGACAAGCCCATCAAGGTCGTACTGAAGGTCAAGAAGTAGGCAGATCATGAAGTGGATTCACAGCATTCGATTTCGGTTGATTGCAGCCACGGGGCTGCTGGCAGTGTTTCTGCTTTGTGTGAGCGTTCTGGGCACCCAGCAGTTCTCGAAGATCGCCGCTACCGTCGAAGACGTCTCGGCACAAACGGAGCTGCTCATTCGTCTTGGCCACACCGAAGACAACCTCGACGGCCTCGTGCGGTTGCTCGCCAAGGGCTGGGGCGAGGCGGCCGACGTGAACGTGCAGACCCGGGTGTTCGCCGTTCTGGATGACGTCCGCCTTCATCTGCGCTCGGCCCTGGCCCGGGGGACGGGTGCGGAGGCAAGCGCAGCCCTGACGGAAGTCACGCGCAGAATGGGTGAGGTCGAGACCTGGCTCGGCGCCGCACGAGGCCGCAGCCTGGACGAGATCGATTACTTGCAGACGGAAGAAGCCCTGGGCGATGCCCTCGGCACCCTCGCGAAGCTCAAGCTGGCCACGGCGCACTCCGTGGAGTCGGGGCTCGTGGGCGTCAGGAAGGGGGTGCGCGAACCTGTGCGCCTGTTCTGGATCGTCGCGGGGCTGGGGCTTGCACTCGCGATCTGCGTGATGATCTTCGTGCACGTCCGCATCGCCTCGCCCATCAACCGTCTGGTCGCCGGCGTCAGAACGCTCGCGCGCGGCGAACGCGTGGTCGTGCAGGCGGAAGGACGAGACGAGCTGGCCGAGCTGGCAAGCTCATTCAACAAGATGTCAGAAACGATCACCGATCGCACCAACCGCCTGAAGTTGGTCCTCGACAGTACGGGAGATGCCTTGGTGCCCGTTGGCCTGGATGGCTTCGTATCGGGCGAGTGCTCGAAGCGCACCTTGGACTGGTTCGGAGCCGTTCCCGACGGCGCCACCGTCTGGGAGTTTCTGGGGGCGCGGAGCCCCGCGTTCGCCGACAAGTTTCGCGTGGCGTTCGATCAGCTGACGTCCGAGGTGTTCCCCTTCGAGTGTGCGGCTGACCTGATGCCCAAGGACCTTCAGATCGAAGGAACCATCTACGGCCTGTCTTACCGTGCCGTCAGGCAAGGGCAGAAGCTCGAGGGCGTGCTCATCGTGCTCTCCGACGTCACCGCCCAACGAGAGGCCGAGGCCCAGGAGGCCGAGTCGAAGGAGGTGTTCAGCGTGGTGGGCTTGTGCTTCCGCGACCCGGATCTCTACGGCGGGTTCGTGGCGGACACCCTGGGTCGGCTCGCTTCGATGAAGAGCGGGGGCATCGAGCGGCAGAAAGCGGATCTGCACACGATCAAGGGGAACGCGGGCATGATCGGGTTCGTGCGCATCGCCCAGGCCTGTCACCTCATGGAGGACGAAATCATCGAGTCGGGCCGGCCTCAGGCGCCGGCAAGGTTCGATGAACTCGCTCGTCTCTTCGCCGAGAGCCGCAGCCGGGTGGAGGCGTTGGCGGGACCGGCGCAGGACATGGTCCAGGTCACGCCCTCGGAGTTCGCGTGGCTGCTCGACACCCTGGAGTCCCGAGATCCGCGCGCCGCCGCGCGGGCGGCGTCCTGGAAGTTGACGCGGGTGAGACGCATCTTGGAGCAGCTGGGTGGGCACTCGAAGCGGATCGGTGAGCGCCTGGGCAAACAGGTCGACGTGGTCGTGGAGTGCCCCGAGTTGAGAATGGATCGAACGAAGTTCGAGGGCGTGTGGGCGGCGATGGTTCACGCCATCCGCAACGCGGTCGATCACGGCATCGAGACGCCGGAGCAAAGGGAGGCCGCAGGCAAACGCCGACAGGGCCAGGTGAAGCTGTCGGGCAAAACGGAAGCCGGAGCCCTGGTGGTCACGGTCGAAGACGATGGGCGGGGCATCGATGTCGAGCGGCTCCGCGCCAAGGTGGTGGATCTACACGGAGAGGCCGCAAAGGCGTGGCCCCTTATCGATCTCGTTTGTGCCAAGGGCGCCAGCACGGCGGCGCAAGTGTCGGACACCTCGGGTCGTGGCGAGGGCGTGGGGGCGTTGCGGGAGACGGTACTAGATCACGGGGGCAGCATGACCATTCAAACCACCCGGAACCAGGGCACCCGCCTGCGCATCGAGCTGCCCCTCGAGCACGCCAAGTGGTGGCAGCTGCAGGCGGCCTAGCGCGCCCCGTCGGGGACGGTGGGCGCGAGGGCGCTCGTGTGCAGCGGTGAGGTGGCGAGGGGGGTGATGACGGGCGAGGTCCCTCGGCTCGCTTTGATTTTGCCGGAATGCGAGGCTCCCTGTCCGGGGGCCTCGGCCGGGCTCGCCGGGCGGGGCTGCGTGCGGCTCATCATCCGGGCGATGGTGTGTGGCAGATCGAGGGACTCGAGCCAGGTCAAGGCCGAAGGCCCTCCCAGCAAGGCAACGCCGAACGCCAGGAAAAACACCAGCGTGCGCGACGCCCTTCGCGGGCGGGGGCCCGCTACGATGGCCGTCGTTTCGTCCGGTCTCGAGATGTTTAGAGTCTCGAAGCGGGGAGCCGTCAGCACCCGTCGTGCGTTCAACCCCGTCGTCTGCCCGGCCAGCGGCCCGGGGCGTGGCGCGCGCTCGGCCAGGTGGCGCAGATCCGCTGGGTCCACCGGATCGGCCCTCAGAACGTCCTCGAGGGCCACCACCATGGCCTGGGCACTCGAGAATCGTGCTGCGGGATCGCGCGCCAGGGCCCGCCGCACCACCGCATCGAGCGCGGGCGGAACGTCGAGCGAGATGGTGCTTGGGGCCGGGCTTTCGGCCTCGAGAATGCGGAGGGCCATGTTCGCGTGACTGTCGGCCCCGAACAGGCGCCGCGAGGTCAGCATCTCCCACAGCACGATGCCCAAAGAGAAGACGTCGGAACGCCCGTCGAGGGCCCGGCCCGCGACCTGCTCGGGCGAGCCATAGGCCATCTTGCCCTTGAACGTGCGGGTTTGCGTGATGGACTGCGCCGACCGCCTCGCCGACAAAGCGATGCCAAAGTCGAGCAGCTTCACCTGCCCGTCCGACACCAGCATGATGTTCTCCGGGCTCACGTCCCTGTGCACCACCTGAAGCGGCTGCCCGTGTGCGTCGAGCCGGGTGTGGGCGTAGCCCAGGGCTTTGGCGATCTCGAGCGCGATGAACGCGGCGGTGGAAGGTGCCATGACTTCGTCCCGGGCCATGAGGCTGGACAGCACGTGGCCAAGATCCACCCCGTCCAGGTACTCCATCGCCAGATAGGGCGAGCCCGCCACCACACCGAACTCGTAAACCTGAACGATGTTGGGGTGATAGAGCTGGCCTACCAGCCTGGCCTCGTCCTCGAAGAGGCTCAGGAAGTAGGGCGAATGTGCGTGCTCCGGCAGGATGCGTTTGACCACGAAGGTCCGGGAAAAGCCGCGGGCACCCTCGGCGTTGGCCTTCCAAATCTCCGCCATGCCGCCCACCCCCAGCCGTTCCACCAGTTCGTAGCGGCCAAACGTTTCCCGGAAGGAGAGCTGAAGTGTGGGGACCGCGGACGCTGCCCGCGGGGGGGCGTCGTCCGCAGGGCCCGCGCTTCGCCGGCGCGTCTCCGACACGCGTGTGACCCGCTCCCCGGCCCGCAGGGGCGCCCACGGCCCCGGGCGGCCGTCCCGGGCCGCGAGGTCGCTGGCCTTCGTCGAGCCGGCGCGGCGTTGTGTAGCACCGGCCGTCATGCAGCGATGATCCCCGGCGTCCTTGCGAGTTTCGGTGTGAGGCATGGGCTTTTCTCCCCCCTACGAATCCGTTGGGGGCCACACGACCGGAACGTTCGTCATTCGAAATGCGGGGGGCCTCGAAAGGGACCACACGGGCCAGGCGGAGATTCACCTGGGTGTACGACGGCACGCCGGACCGTTTCGCAACAACCCGGATACATGACCCATGCTAGCCTTCGTTTCGTGAAGCGGGTCGAAGCCATCATTCAACCTTCGCGTCTCGACGACGTCGTGGAGCGGCTACAGATGATCGGCGTCAACGGTATGACGATCTCAGAAGTGAAGGGCTTTGGGCGCACGGGGGGCAGAACCGAGGTCTACCGGGGCTCGGCTTACGCCATCGACCTTCTGCCGAAAGTGCGCCTTCAGTGCGTCGTGCCAGACGACCGCGTGGAGCAAACGGTGGCCGCGATCGTCATTCGCGCCCGTACCGAGAACATCGGCGACGGCAAGATCTTCGTGCTGCCCGTCGACGAGGCCATTCGCATTCGCACGGGCGAGACCGGCGACGACGCCCTTTAGGGGCCGCGCGCGCCGGTCGTTCCCGGCGCGCGGATCGCGCTTCAACTGTCGAGGTAGCGCCGCCTGAGATGTGCCTTGAAGGGCTCCGCCGAAAGCGACTGGCCGGTGGCGGCCTGCAGGATCTCGTCGCCCGTGAACAGTGACGCCTTCGACCACACCTGCTCGCGGAGCCAGGCGTTGAGAGGGACGAAGTTGCCGAGGCTGAGATCGTCGTCCAATGACGGCAGCGCGGCGCGGGCCGCAGCGAAAAGCTGTGCGGCGGTGAGCGCCCCCAACGTGTACGAGGGGAAGTAACCAAACAAACCCGCGGGCCAGTGCACGTCCTGCATGCACCCGTTTTTGTCTTGGCCCAAGGTCGAAAGGCCGAGCAGCGCCATCATGCGCTCGTTCCACATGCCGGGGATGTCGGCCACGGCCAGCTGGCCTTCGAAGAGCTGCCGCTCGATCTCGTAGCGCAGGATCACGTGGCAGGGATAGGTAACCTCGTCGGCGTCCACCCGAATGTACCCACGCCGCACGCGGGTGGCGAGCCGATGCATGTTCTCGGGCGTGTAGGCTTCGGGCTGGCGCGCGACGGCGGGCCCCAAGCACGCGCGCATGAGTGGCGTGGCGAAGCGGAGAAAGGGCAGCCCGCGCGAGATCTGCATCTCCTGCAAGAGACTTTGGCTCTCGTGCATGGCCATACCGCGTGCGGCGCCTGCGGGCTGTGCCGACCACGCATGGGGCAGGCCTTGTTCATACTTGGCGTGGCCTGCTTCGTGGAGCACGCCCATCATGGACGTAGTGAAGTCCGTCTCGTCGTAGCGTGTGGTGATGCGTACGTCGGTGGGCACGCCCCCGCAGAAGGGGTGATGGCTGGTGTCGAGCCGCCCGTGCGCGAGGTCGAACCCCACCGCCTCCATGAGACGGGTGCCGAGCGCGCGCTGCGCGTCCACCGGGAAAGGGCCTTCGGGACGAATGACTGGCTCCCGGCTTTGCTTGGCCAGCACGGCCTCGGTGAACGCCGGCAAAAACGTGCCGAGGTCGGCAAAAAGCCCGTCGATGCGCGCACAGCGCATACCGGGCTCGAAGCCATCGATGAGCGCGTCGTAAGGCGACAGGGACAGCGCCTGGCCCAGCACCGCGGCCACCTCTTTTTTGAGCGCCACCACCGCCTCGAGCTTGGGGCGAAACGAGGCCCAGTCATTTTGGGCGCGCAGGGAGCGCCAGGCCTGCTCGCTGGCCGACTCGGCTTTTTTCGACGCTTCGACCAAGTCTTGTGGAAGCGCAGCGATGCGGCGCCAACTGCGGTGCATCTCTCGCAGATTCGCGGTCTGGCTGGCGCTGAGGGACCCGGCCCGGGCTTCCTCCTCGGCCGCGGCGAACCAATCACTAAGCTCGGGCTGCGTGTAATGTTGGTGGCGAATGCCGTAGAGGGTGGCCACCGCGTCGGCACGGTCGGGGCCGGCGGCGGCGGGCATCATCACGGCCTCGTCCCACTCGAGCATGGCCACGGCGTGGTCGAGGTGCCCGATGCGGCGGAACGTAGCTTCGAGTTGCGCGTAAGACATCCCCTCAGTCTACGCGCTGCCCCCGCGGGGCAGAAGGGCTGCTGCGCACGCCTCAAGCTTCTCGTGGGGCCTGCCGTTTTCCTTCTGGACCCCAGGACACTGTGACGCAGAGAGGAAACCAAACGGCTGAACTCAGCGAGGCGCACGACCTCCTCCTCACGCGCTACCAGGCGTCGGTGGAGGGGAGCGGCGAGGGCGTGTGGGATTGGTTCGTGCAAAGTGGGCGCGTGGTGTTCTCGGACGGATGGAAGCGCATGCTCGGCTACGAGCCGCACGAGATCGCCGACGAGCTGTCCGAGTGGGAGCGCCGTGTGCACCCCGAAGACCTTCCCGGCGCGATGTCCGACGTCCGGGCCCACCTCGAGGGAACGACCCCCCGCTACGACAACGAACACCGCATGCGTCACAAAGACGGCCGGTGGATCTGGATTTCGGACCGCGGTGGGGTCATTCAGCGCGACGAGCAAGGGCGCCCTCTGCGCTTCGTGGGAACCCATCAAGACGTCACCCACCGCAAGCAGATCGAGGAGGCCCTGCGCGCCACGGAGGCCCGCTACCGCGCTGCCGAGGAGCTCGCGGGGCTCGGGCACTGGGACTTCGACATCCGCACCGGAGTGGTCTCCTGGTCTCCCCAGGTGTTCCGTCTCTTCGGACTCGCCCCCGCCGCCCAGGCGCCGCCGCTCGAAGTGCATCTCGGCGAGCAGGTCCACCCCGAAGACGTGGACATGTTCCGTGACCACGTGACTCAGGCTCTTACCCTGGGCACCCCCTACGAGTTCGAGTACCGCGCGTGTCTACCCGACGGCACTCATCGCTGGTTGCTCGGGCGGGGCCCTGTTCGGAAGGACGATGCGGGCAGCCCCGTCTCGATGACCGGGACGGTGCAAGACATCCACGCGCGCAAGCAGGCCGAACTGGCGGCCGCCGCCGCCAAAGCCGAGGTCGAACGGGCCAACGCCCAGCTTGCCGAGGCGGTGGTGCAGCTGCAGGCGCTGGCCGAACAGGCCAAGGACGCCAATCTCGCGAAGTCGCGTTTTCTCGCCACCATGAGCCACGAGATTCGCACGCCGCTCAACGGCATCATCGGGATGACGTCGTTGCTGTTGTCGGGCGATCTCGAGCCCGACCACCGCGAGTCCTTGAGCACGATTGCCCGCTCCGGGGATGCGCTCTTGCAGCTCTTGAACGACATCCTCGATCTCTCGAAGATCGAAGCGGGCCGCATGCTGCTCGATCCCCAGCCGCTCGCGCTGCGGCCGCTGCTCGAAGACGCCGTCGAGCTCTTTCGTCCGAAGGCCGACGAAAAGAAGCTCCTGCTCGGCTTTCAGTGGCCTCGCGAAGGCCCGCGCTTCGTTCGCTGTGACGGGGGCCGGCTGCGCCAGGTGCTGCTGAACCTCGTGGGCAACGCCGTGAAGTTCACCGCACAGGGCTCCGTGTCGCTCCAGGTCTCCTTCGATGCGGAGGGCACCCAGACCTGGCTCGATGTCGCGGTCGTCGATACCGGCATCGGCATCAGCGACGAACAAGCGACCCACCTCTTCGAGCCCTTCACCCAGGCCGACGAGGGCACGGCCCGCCGGTTCGGGGGCTCGGGCCTGGGCCTGGCGATCAGCCGCAGGCTGCTCGAGCTCATGGGGGGCACGCTGACGCTCTCGAGCGCCCTCGCGCAGGGCTCTACCTTTCGGCTGCGCATGCCGGTGGAGATCATCGATCACGTGCCCAGCGCTCACCACACGCCGCCCCCGGTTCGGCTACGCACCCGTCGCCTGCGCGTGCTCGTGGCCGAGGACAACCGGGTGAACCAGGTGGTCACGGAACGGCTGCTCAACAAGCTGAACTGCGATGTCACGCTTGCCGCCGACGGGCGCCAGGCCATCACCCTCGCGCAGCGGCATCGCTACGATCTCATCCTCATGGATTGCCAGATGCCCGAGCTCGACGGCTTCGAGGCCGCCACGATGTTGCGCAGCGATGGAGGCCTCAGCCAGGACGCGCCCATCGTGGCGCTCACCGCCAATGCCTTTCACGAAGACCGTCAGCGTTGCCTGGCCGCCGGCATGAACGACCACGTCGCCAAGCCCATCTCCCGCGACATGCTGGAGCGGGTGTTGGCACGCTGGGGCGGCGGTTAGCCGCCCTCGCGTCGGTGCGGGGCCGCGGCACCTCGTGTGCGCGGCTTCGACAATCGGTTTTCTCGAACGCTGCCTTCCAAACTACGTCTTGGTCGCCGCCGGCTTCGGTGCCTACACCTAAAACGGGCGTGGGATTGTCGACGTTCACCAACCACAGAGGAGGGCCTATGCGCGTAGATGTTAGGTTTCGTGGTCTCGATGTCTCTGCGTGGCTCCGCGAGCATACGTTCCGACAAGCGGAAGCCTGCCTCGGGCGCTTCGAGCGTGAGCTGAACTGCGTGAGGGTGCGGATCGCAGACGTCAATGGACCCAAGGGTGGGCTCGACAAAGCGTGTCGCGTAACGGTCCACGGGCCCCGTTGTGGATCATTCACCGTGGACGAACTCAGCACCGACCCCTACGTGGCCGTGGCCTTGGCCTTCGAGCGGCTATCCCACAGCCTCAATCGGCAGTTCGCGCGGGCGCGTGTGCGGAAGACGACCCCTCTTTTGGCCGTTCGCGCTTCGTGACCCCAGCGCCGCGGTCTTGGCCCGTGCCCTTCTGGTCAGTCTTTGTACTGGTTCGGATCGAGCCCGTAGCGCCCAAGCGCGCGGTGAATGACGGCCCATTGACGATCGAGCACCTTGGCGATGCGGGCCACGCTGCCCTTGTGCTCCCGTAGTAAGCCCTCGAGGGCCTCCTTGCTGGGCAAGGGCCGGGGAGAGCGGCGGACGCTCTCGAGGCTTTCGGGGGTGGGCTCCGCGTGTGACGCCGGGGGCGTGGGCGACGGGTGGGAGCGAACCTGCGCAGACAGAGTTTGCGGCAAGTGCGGCAGGCCGATGCGTCCCACCTCGGCCGCGTAAAGCCGTGCTTCGCGCACGACCTTCTCGAGTTCTCTGACGTTGCGTGGCCACGCGTACAGCGAAAGCGCCAGGAACGCCGCGGGTTCAATCTCCATGCCTTGGGCCCCAAGCCCGGCGAGCAGATGGGACACGATGGGCCCGAGATCCTCCGGGCGTTCGCGCAGAGGGAGCAAGCGAATCGGCTCCGCGCCGAGGCGTCCCAGCAGGTCGCCGCGCAGAGCGGGGCCGGATTCCTCGAGGATCGCATCGAAGACGGTTTGGCTCGTCGCCGCCACGAAGCGCGTGTCGAGGCGTCGAGGGCTCGTGGCCCCAAGGGGGGTGAACTGCCGCGTTTGGATGAGGCGCAACAGTTTGGCTTGCGCCGCCGAGGGCATGTCGCCGATCTCGTCGAGCAGCAAGGTGCCGTTTTGGGCCTCCTCGATGAGCCCCCGCTTGGATTGACCGGCCTGGCTATGGGCGCCCCGCACGTAACCAAACAGCTCGCTCTCCAGAAGCTCGCCCGGCACCGCCGCGCAGTTGATGGGAACGAAAGGGCCGCTCCGCCCGCTGGCGGCGTGCACGGCACGGGCGTAGACCTCCTTGCCCACCCCCGTTTCGCCCACGAGCAGGATCTCCTCGTGGCTCGGCGCCAGGCGGCGGAGGCGGGCCAGCATGCGCGCCATCCGGGGGGAGGCCGTGGCCACGGGTCCCAGGGGGGCCGCCTGTTCCTCGCAAAGCGCGTCGTGATCCGTTGCGTCGACCAGGCGGAACACGGCGGCCTGACCTCCGAACAGGAAAAACATACCGTCGGAGAGCCTTGTGGGGCCGCGGATCGGGCGGCCGTTGACGAGGGTGCCGTTGGTGCTGCCAAGGTCGGTGATGAACCAGCCCTCGGGCTGCCAGCTGATGCGTGCGTGGCGGCCCGAGGCGCGTCGGTGAGCCAGCGTCCACGTGGCCGCCCCCCCTTCCGCGGACGGGCGCCGGCCGACCTCCAGGCCGCTCCGGGGCAACTCGATCCAGCGCCGCTCCCCTGGTGCGCCCCCTCGCGCCGCGTCCCCCGCGTCGATGAGCAACGCGTAACGGCCCTTGAGAGGCTGTGACGATTCAGCCTCCGTGTGGAAGGTAGGTTCGTCCGAGGGTGACGGGGTCTGCGCAGACATCAGGCGGAGGCTCACGGTCCGGAGCGAGCTGAATCATATCTGACTCATGTGACCCCTTGATGACAGGTGCCTAGTGTCAAAGGTTACATTCGATACCGCAAACACCGGAATTTCCTCAATCATAAATGAGGAAGCGGGCTCCTTGCGGGTTGGCCCGCGGCTTGAAGAGCAGTCGCCCGCCGGGCGGTCGGAGACCTGCTCGGCCCTGCGGGAGACGACAGGGGGGCGGGTCGGCGTCGTGGGAACGTCTCGAACGTGTGACCTGTCAATCGACCGAAAGGGCAGAGCCTAACGCCATGAAAACTTATTTCGCCGTGACGCCTGATGGCCATTCCCAACCCGTGGCGCTGTTCCAGCAGCTGGAAGACGCGATCGAGTGGGGCATGGGACACATCGGCGCCGACAAGTTCAGCATTCGGGGCGTGGTGGGGGCGGCCACCCGTTGGGCGGAGGGAGAGGTGCCGTCCGAGGTGGTGCAAGGAAACTAGGGGCTGGGAAGGGTGGGAGGCGCTGCATCCGGGGGCTCCGCACGGTTGGGTTGGGCACGGAGGTGAGTGGGCGTGCGGCGCCCGCCGGTGGGCAGCATCGACGAGAGATTTCCGTAGGCGCGCGAGAACCAGCCCGGTATGCGCGCTTGTTGGGCCATGACGATCTGCTGCCAAACGGCGTTCGCGCTCGGGGGGCGGGCGATGGGATCGTCCTGCAGGCACGCCGCGCAGACGTCGGTCATTTCCTGGATGGCCGGATTGTCCGAGTGCGCGAACACCACGTAGCGGCCCGCGTGCCCTTCACTGCGCTCCCAACGAGGCCGCTCTCCGTAGAGGATCTCGTGCACCACCAGGCCGAGCTGCCACACGTCGGACTGAAAGGTGGGCTTTTGGCCCATCACCACCTCGGGCGCCATGTAGCCTGGCGTGCCGCCGATGAAGGTCATGGTCTCGTCGGGGTCCATGGCCAATCCGAAATCGGCCACCGCCAGCCGACCATCGGTCATGCGCAGGATGTTCCGGGGGGTCACGTCGCGGTGAACGATGCCCGCGGTGTGGATTGCGGCAAGACCCGCGATGACGGCGCGCGCATCGGCGATCCGATCTTCATCGGGGCGTTGGGTGTCGATCTGCATCTGGCCCCGCAGCGTGCCCCCGCCCGCGAGCTGCATCGTCAGGAACGTGCCTCCCTCGGTGTGGCGGAAGTCGAGGACCTGGCAGACATTGGGATGCAGGATCTGACGTGCCAGGCGAAACTCGCGGCCGAGCCGCGCGATCCACTGCCGTTCGAGCGCCAGCTCCGGGCGCAGGAGTTTCAGAGCCACGGGCTGCGCGGTCTGCTTGTCGAGCGCCCGAAAGACGTAGGCCATGCCTCCGCGCGCCAGCAGGCCCTCGACTTCGTAGCGCTCCGCCAGCACCGTGCCAGGGCTGGGAAGATCGCCTGGCCTGGCCTCGAAGTTCCGCTCCTCGGCTTCGGTGTGGGCCCGGGCTTCGCCCACGAGCGCAAGTCTGGGCGCCGCCGTCTCGAGCCGTGCCACCCCGGCACCCACCGGGCGTCCCTGGGGCTTGGTGGTGGGTTGGGACACTTGCAGCTCTTCACTCGTATGTTCGAGAAAGCGCGTTTCGGCTGCCTTGGCCACTTCGTCGAGCTCGGCCAGATACCGCTTCCGAATGTCGCGCGCCTGGCGCCAGGTGCCCAGGGCCTGCCACCCTGCCACCGCCGCGGCCCCGGCGCCTGCCCCCAAAAACCGGCCTGAAAGCGGGGCGGACATGAGCATCGCCCCCAGCGCCCCGGCGGCCGCACCGGTTGGGTACGGCCACCACGAGAGCTTCTCGACCCAGTGCAGATGGTAGCAGCATCGCGTCCCACCCCGCTGCTGGCACTCCGTCTCGTTGATGATGGCGGGCGGAAGGCGCCACAGCGTGGGGATGGAAGCCAGGTAGGCGCGGCGCAGATGGCAGAGGTAAGGAGAGGCCTCCCGCACCCGTTCGTCGGACTGGCGGAACTCGAGGACGCCGAAGCCCCGCCGAATTTCGAGCACCTTGATGCGGCTCACCTTGCTGAGAAGCGCCGCCACCCGCGGCGTGTACTGGTACGTGGTCCGCGGAGAGCCGAAGGCCCGCAGCAGGGGCACGAGAAAGCCGAGCGACTTTTCCGAAAGAGCGGCCTCGGTGGTTCGCTCCGCCACGTGCGCCAGCCCGACGCGCTCCACCACCCACTTGGTCAAGGCCTCGCAGAACCGCTGAGAGACCCAGTTCGACTGGTTGCGCAGGTACTCGAGGTCGATCTGCCACTCTCCCAGGAACTGCATGAACTCCCCACGGTCGCACTCCTCCGTGGCGACGTTCATCAGCGTGTCGATGTAACGACAGCTGAGCTCGAAGGCGATGGCAGGAGAAGAAGGCATAGGCGAGGCTTAGGAACCTGTTCTCTCTCGCCCAAGGGGCACAAGGCAAGCACGACCGTCAGGCGTCACGCCGATCTTGCCAAAGGCCAAAAGGGGGCGCGGCGCAAGGTTGAAGGCGGGGGAGCGGTCCTGCCCTGCAGGGTCCACCCTTTACCGTTCCGTTTGGCCTATCGTGGCATCCTGCAACGCAAGAGCGTGGCCAAAGTCACGGCCGGACCGGGATCTCGAGGGCCGGGGGCACCACGCTCGCGGTGAAGCTGACTGACCCTTGAATGCCCAGGTCGCTGCGTTCGTCGACGGTGCATCGAAGGCGAGCACATGGGAGCGGCGTTCCGACGGAGCGAGTGGTTGGTGACGACGGCAGGCGTCACGCTGGTTTGTTTTGCGGGTTGTTCTTTGACACCCCCCGCGCGGCATGTCCGGCTGGCGTTACGGGCGCCTGCGGGGGCCGACGTCGAATCGACAGCCGCGGGGGAAGCGGTGGTTCGCTGGTCGGTGGGCACGACCCGCTTCGCCCTGTCGCCCCATGGGGCGCTCGACGACCTGCTCAACCTGTGGATCGCCGTGCAAAACGACGGCGCAGACCCCGTAGTCTTTCAGCCCTCCCGCGTGCAATACGCCTTTTGCCGCCCTGACCGCGCCGCGAGAACGCCACCTTCGCCCCCGCGTGACCATGACGGCGCGGCACCGCTTCCCGTCCGCTGCGGGGGGTGGACCCCGGTCCCCGACAAGTCAACCGTTCTTGCGCGTCTGCTCGAACGGGAGAGACGACGGCAGGCGGCCGACGAGGCCGACGCCACGGTCGTAGCGTTCGTCATGGCCCTGACTTTCGTGCTGCTCTTTGCCGTCGTCGCCTCTGCGGCGTCGGACTCTGGCGCGAGGCGGTCCTCGACCTCCTCGCGCCGTGGGAGCCGATGGCCGGCCCGCATCGTGGGACATGCGGCCCGGCTCACGGTCGACGCTGCCTTGGGCCCTTCGAGCAGCTTTGGGGCGGCGGATGCCTGGATCTTGCCCTTGCCTTTGCTCTTCGCCGTGGGGGCCGCTCTCGACGAAACAGTCATCGCGCCCGGCGCGTACGAAGCGGGGCATGTCTTCATCCCTCCGGACCTCGGCGCTTCGTCCTTGCGCCTCCGTATCGAAACGGGTGACGACGTCACCACCGTCGATTTCGACTATCGCGCCGAAAGGCCCCCCACCGAAGGGGACGCGCGTTTGCCGCGGCCGCGGGGGGGAGTATAGGGCCCCTCGCAGGCAACCACTTTGTCATCGGGTTTCATTCTCTCGCATACTCCCCTCGTGCCCGAACCGGACTCACTGTCGTTGGCCACCACCGCCCCGCGCCTCATGGTGGCCCTGCTCGTGGGGCTGCTCATCGGGCTCGATCGGGAACGGTCCGAGGCCCGCAAGCAGAAAAGCTCGATGGGCGGCGTGCGAACCTTCCCTTTGCTGGCCCTGCTGGGCGCGCTGTCTAGCCTGCTCGAGCCCCGCCTGGGCCTTTGGCCCCTGGGGTTGGCGTTCGGGGGCGTGATCGCGATCGTGGCTGTGGCCTACGTGCGCACCTCGGCGACGGCGCTGGGTGCTACCACGGAGATGGCCGCGCTCGTCACGTTCGTCTTGGGCGTGTTCGCGGGGCAGGGGGCGCTGCTTCTGGCAGGAGCCGTCGGGGTCGTGGTGGCGGTGCTCCTGGTGGCGAAGCTACGGCTCGAGCGCGTTTCCCGTTCGATGAGCGAAGAGGAGATCACGGCCACCCTGGAATTAGCCGTGATTTCCGCGATCGTGCTGCCGCTCGTGCCCAACAGGAGCTACGGACCTTGGGGGGGCCTCAACCCCTTCGAGGTGTGGCTGATCGTGGTCCTGGTGTCGGCCGTGTCGTTTGCGGGCTTCGTGGCCATGCGCCTGTGGGGGCTCCACAAAGGCCTGCTGGTGGCGGCGTTCGTGGGCGCCATGGTGTCGAGCACGGCAGTGACCCTGGCCATGGCGGAGCGTTCCCGCCGCTCTCCCGAGCTCGCCCGGGCCCCGGCGGCAGGCGCGGTCATGGCGTCCACCATCATGTGCGTGCGCGTGGGGGTGCTGGCCACGGCCTTTGCTCCCGCTCTGGCCCCGCGTTTGTGGCCGGCCCTGGCGGTCATGGCGCTCGTGGGGGCCGTATGCACGGTGTGGCTCCTGCGGGCGCGTCGCGATCCTGGCGCGTCCGAAGCCGCTCCGCACCTGGCGAATCCCTCCAGCGTGAAGACCGCCCTGACCTTCGGGCTGGTCTACGCCGCCGTGGGGTTTGCCGTGAGCGGCCTCGAGGCCCTGCTGGGAAACGCGGGAACGCTGCTGGCTGCCGTCGTGTCGGCGATCGTCGACGTGGACGCGATCTCGATCACGCTGGCCCGACAGGCCGGGCAAGACGAAGGCCGTCGGGCCCTGCTGGCGCTGGCCGTGGCGGTGGCCGCGATCACGAACACGCTCGTCAAAGGGGGCATCGCGGGGGCGGCGGGACGAGGCCGCTTTCGGATCTTGGTGGGCGCGGCGCTGGGCGCGATGAGCCTCGCCGGCGCGGCCGTAGCGCTGCTCTCGTGGTCGTGGGGCTGACAGCCCCGCCCGACGCCCCCGCGCGGCCCTGTGCGTCGTTTGGTTTTTTTACCTCGTCGCGCGCTCGGCATAGAACCCTCGAACGGAGCGAAACTCCGCTCGCGCAACGGATCCCAAAATGACGACTCGCAACGAACAACGCCGCGAGCCGCGTGTGGCCTTCTCGGGCCTCGTGCGATTGCGTGGCCTGGGTGAAGAAGAAAGCGTAGAGGCCGAGATCCGCAACCTGAGTGTGCGGGGCATGTTCGTGGCCTCGGACAAGGTGTTGCGCCTGGGCTCGTCCGTGTTCTGTCGCGTGGTGCTGGGCGACGATCGACGGGTGATCAAAGGCAAGGTGGCCTGGATCGCTCCGGAAAAGGACGCTGACCGCCGCTGCGCGGGGATCGAGTTCGTCGATCTCAGCCGCAAGGACAGCGAGGTACTTCAGCACGCGCTCGGAGCAGGTGGGCCTTCCCCCCCACAGGAAAATGCGTCTCCCGAAATCACGAATCTGGGGAGCGTCGAGGTGGCTTTCGAGGGCTTGCAAAACCCCATCAGGGCGCGGGCGCGCCTGAGCGAGGGCAGCCTCATCGTGACCACGAAGCTGCCCTTTTTGCGTGTGGGCTCCGAAGTGCAGGTGCGGTTCCCGCCCGCCGGGCCCGGCCAGGCCGCGCCCACGCGGGGCCGTCTCGAAGCCGTGTCGTTGGGAGATCCGGACCACGACGGTGTGCCCCGGCTGCTGGTCGAGCTCGCCACGCCCGGGCCGACCCGGGCTGAAGCCGAGGCGCCCACGCCCCCCGTGCTGGTGCCCCGGGACACCGAGCCGCAGGCGCTGACGCTTCCCCTGGCCGCCGTGCCCCTGCTCACGGCGAGCGTGCAGCCCGAGGGCGTCACCGATCCCGACATCACCCCCGTGGCCGCCACGAACGACGAGGTCACGGCGGTATCGGACATCCTCATCGATATCGGCTCCGAGCCCGAGGCCACCTTCGGTGCGCCCCTCACGCCGGGGGGCCCGGATGAGCCGCCGACAGAGGTCGAGCTCACGCCCGGGGCCGCGGTCGTCACCGATGCGGGCGCCCCGGCCTTCGGCTGGGCTACCCCGGCTTCCCCACCGCCCCGAGCCCGTTACGCCGTGGCATCGGCCGGAGCTTCCGGCCTGCCCTCTTCGATCGCGCCCGCCGTGCAGGCTGAGGGGCTGAGCGAGCCCGGTTGGGGGGCGAGTGCGTCGCACTTTCAGGCTGTCGCGTCTACCCCCTCCCCGGCAGGAGCGTTGCCCTGGAAGATCATCGCCGGTGCCGCCGTGGCCGCTGCGGCGCTGGCGTTCCTCACCGTAGGGACCGACGATCCACCGTCGCCCACCCCCCCTCCGGCCGCCGCCTTACCACCGCCCCCGGCTTCCGCGCACACGGGCATTCGCATCGAGCCCTTGCCGGCGCCGGTGGTGGCGAAGACGGTGGCTCCCAAAGCCGCGCCCAGACCGATGAGGCCCCCAGAGCCAGCGGCTCCGCCCGATGATCTGTGGGCCCCCATCGCCGATCCCTCGTGGCCGTTCACCCTGGCAGCCGAATCGCATCGCACCACGGTGTTCATCCCGCTCGGGGGGCGGCTCGCCAACCATCGTCTTTACAGCGTGACGAAGCCCGATGGCGTGGCGGGGCTCTTTCCGGAGGCCAAGCTTCGCGGCAATCCGGGCAAGTTCACGGTGAACGAGGCCGGAGTCACCCAGGTCTGGGCGGAGGCGCGAGAGGGTGGCCTGCACGTACGTGTGTTGTTCGGCACGAGCGTGCGCGAGCACGAAGCTACGCTCGAGCCGGATGGGTTGCGCGTGGTGGGCACCTTGCGGCAACCGCGCTGAGCTCACTCGAACTGAGCCAGGTCCGTTTCGATCAGCAAATAGAGCGTGCGCAAGAAGGTGAGCAGCTCTTCGGTTTGCGTGAAATGACTCATCCACTCCCGCAGGGTGCGGGAGCCGTCGAGAAAGTTGAGCACCTCGCGTGGCGTGGGCCCCAGCCGAAACGCCTCGGGCTGGATGCGTCCGTAGGGGTTGGCGCGGGGCCGGTACTCGAGAAAGGGTGTGAACTTCCGTTCGAGGAACTCATAAGGCAACGTGAGCAAACCGGCGCCCAAGATCTCGAAGGTGTCGAGACCCAGTGGGAAAGCCTCTTGAGGGTTGCGCACGCCGCGGTAGAAGCTGAAGTAGCCCTGGACCCAGGAGAAGATCTCCATCACGCGTTCACGGACTTGCTGGGACAGCAAACGGAACACGTCGAGAGGCCGCATCAGGCCGAGCCCCACCAGCGCGTCGCCCAGCTTGCCGGAAAACCGCGGCACGTTCGCCAGGGCAGCCTCCAAGTTCTGAAGGGTCAGGAACCCCCGCGAGACCAGATACTCGCCAAAGCGCTCGCTCTTCAGGCTGGAGTTGATCGACTCCGGGGCCCCCCGCACCAGGTACACCTCCTTGACGTGAGGGGATAGCTCGAAACGCAGGAGCCCCGTTTCTCCGTTGGCGGCGAGATCAGCGAACAGGCGCATCGGCGAGATGATGGAAAGGTCGCCCGCTTTGTCGGGCGGCCGCACGTCGGTGCCGAGGGGCAGGCTCAAATCGGTGGTGGGGGGAGGCCCCACGTTCGAGAGAGGATGCGTGGGCAACGGCCCGCTTCCTGGGACGGCCAGGGGGACCCCGAAGGGTGAGCCGTAGGGTGAAGCCACGGCCAGGGCGCCCGAGGACGCGGGGCTCATGGGGCCGGTCGGCGTGACGCCGTAGCTGCCCGGGGGGGCGGCATAGGGCAGGGGGCCCGTGTCGCTCGGCCGCTGGGGGGCCGGGATGGTGGGCACCGGGGTCTGGGGCTCTTCGTAACGGTCGAGCTCGACGATCGCCAGAGGCTTTTCCAGCACCCTTCCGAGCGCATCGGCCATGCCCGCAGCCGCGACGTCGTCGTCGATGACCACGTCGAGCTCCTCGGACGATCGGGACACCGCCGGCACGGCGGGCCCCTGAGGCTTCGTCGACGTGAGCTCGTGCCGCGGGGGCGGGGTCTCCTCCGTGGGCGCGTCACCGTCCACGTTGACGTTGCGCCCCCCCACCGCGGTGGGCGCCTGCGAGGCGATCCGCTTTCGCTCACCGGGGGCGGGCTCTTTCGCATGCCACCCGGCGACCTTGGTCTTGAGACGCGCCAGGCCCTCGGGGGAGGGATCGAAGTAGTCGTTGGCGGTGCTTCCGAGGTCGCGCGAGTTCACGCGCAGGCCATTGCGGAACAGAAAGTCTGCGAGCGCATCGCGGAACTCACTGGCGCTTTGGTAGCGATCTCCCACGCGCTTGCGCAGAGCCTTGCGCACGATGACGTCGAGGTCGCCGGGCACGTCCTTGCAGTACTTGTCGAGGCGCTCGAGGCGCCCATCCCGCACCATCAACAGCACGTCGAGATCCGTCGGTGCCGTGAATAAACGTCGCCCCATCAGCATCTCGGCCAACACGATGCCGATCGCAAACAGGTCGCTGCGGCCGTCGAGCGCGGCCCCCACGACCTGCTCGGGGGACATGTAGCCGTACTTTCCTTTGAGGGTGCCCGCCTGAGTTTTGCTTTCCCGCTCTTGCGCGTGCGCGATCCCGAAGTCACCTAGTTTCACGTCACCCCGGCGAGAAATGAAGATGTTCGAGGGCGAGATGTCCCGGTGAACGAGGCGCATCGGCTTGCCCGTCACGTCGACCGCGTTGTGTGCGTAGTCGAGGGCATCCAGCACCTCCATCACCACGAAAATGCTGAGCGCGACGGGAATGCGCACCTGTTTTTGTGCCGAGGTTCGCAGCAGCGCGAGCGCGTCGAAGCCTTCTACGTACTCGAGGGCGATGAAGTACTGCCCCCCCACCTCACCGAAATCGCTGACCTGGACGATCTTGGGGTGAACCAGCTGCGCCGTGAGCTTCGCCTCGTCGATGAACATGGACACGAAGTTCCGGTCCGCAGCGAGGTGCGGCAGGATGCGTTTGATGACGAGCTGCTTTTCGAAGCCGTGCGCGGAAACCATCTTCGCCTTGAAGACCTCCGCCATACCACCCGTGGCGAGCTTCTCGACGAGCGTGTAGCGCCCGAACTTCGAGGGAAGAGTGTCCTCCTTTCCCTCTTGTGCCATGCAGACCCAACTATAACACGGCGATTTTTCGTGCCGAATCAACAGGCTCTGAAAGTGCTCCGTGCAGCGGGGCTCCTATCCCACTTGCGCCGCCATGTACGTCCGGCGGAGCTGTTGCGCAATTGGGTTTCCGCATCGCTGCGCTGGTCGTTGGCTTCGGCAATTCGCCGCGCCGAACTGTACGAGGTGTCCGACCGGTAGTATCGTCGAAGAGGCGATGCACGCGATATCTACGGGCCTCTCCGATGTGGGAAGGCGTCGAAAGAACAACGAAGACAGTTTCCTGTGTGACGATGCCCTTCACCTGTTCGTCGTGGCCGATGGCGTGGGAGGCAACGCCAAGGGAGAGGTCGCCAGCGCCGAGTCCGTCGAGCTGGTGCACTCCTGGGTGCGCCGTTGGCGCAGCACCATCGAAGAGTTCAACGAAGCGCCCACCGAACAAAACGGCTTGATGGTCCGGCGGTTGCTGGAAAATGCCGTGCAGTCGGCCTGCTACATGGTCTTCGGCATGGGGCAGCTCGATCCGCGCCAGCGGGGGATGTCGACCACGTTGTCTTCGTTGCTGGTCACCAAGCGCGTGGCGTACATCGCCCAGGTAGGCGACAGCCGGGTGTATTTGTTCCGCGGGGGCCGGGCCGCCCAGCTCACGGAGGATCACACCCTCATCAACTTCAGGCTCAAACTCGGCCTCATCACCCCGGAGGAGGCGGCCAACGCCCCCGGCAAAAACGTGATCACCCGCGCCGTGGGCCATCAGGACTACGTCGAGGTGGACTGCATCGACGTGGA
Organism: Myxococcales bacterium; assembly: GCA_022184915.1. Lineage (NCBI taxonomy): Bacteria > Pseudomonadati > Myxococcota > Myxococcia > Myxococcales > Myxococcales bacterium. Next base: position 768,540 of record JAGTJU010000003.1, read on the forward strand.
AATCGAAGCGGGCGATCGCTTCATGCTCTGCTCGGACGGCCTGCACGGCTACGTCGAAGACGGAGAGCTCGACGGGCTTCTGGCCGGCGATCGGGACCAGGTGGCGCAGCGGCTCGTGGCCCTGGCGAACGAGCGTGGTGGCCGCGACAACATCACCGTGGTGGTGGTGGACGTGGTCCCCTCGCTGGCCTGACGCCTCCCCCTTTTGCGAACGGAGCTCGGGTGGGCGTGCGTGGCGGCCCGGTCAGGCTTTTTTGTGCGAGCGGCTGAGGAACTTTCTCACGAAGCCCGGCTCTTGGACCTCGGCGAGCAACTCGATGGTTCGGAACGACGCCCGCCGGGCGCGGGCTTGGCTCTCTTCGGTGCGCGCGGTGCCGAGCAGGGCAAGCCGTCCCTCGTGCACGTGCTCCTGCTCGGTGGCCGGCAGAGCGCCCTGAAACAGCGCGGCCGTCTCCGGATCGCCGAGTGCCTCTGCGCGCGCGGCCAGCGCCTCGAAGCGCGCGAGCGCGAACGCCCCGTTGGTCAGCGCACCCGCCGCCGCACGCTCTTCCACGGTTTGTAGCGAGCGCAAAAACGCGAACAGCTTCGAGTACCCGAGGCAAAGGGGATCGAAGTCGGCGAGCGCCGCCGCCTCGGGGCTCGCGGCGTTCAGGTCAGCAAGGCGGGACTGCAGCAGGCCGTAGCGCTGGGCCGAGGCCCCACAGTAGGCCGCGAGCGCCACCTTGAACGGAAGCTCCTCGGTGTCGGTGAGCCAAAGCGCAGCGGCCTCCAGCGCTTCGAGGCACGTCTTGACCTCGAGTCGCATGAGGTCCGAGAGCGAGAGCGATTCGCTCTGCACCAGCTCGCGGTGCGCTGCCAGCAGGCGATCGAAGGAGGACTGATTTTTGCCCTCGAGCTCGGCAACGAAGGTTTCGACGGTGGTCATGGTGCCGAACGATTCTGGCTGCCTCCGCCCGGGCCCGTCAAGGCAAGCACCGACTTTCGCACCTCATGTCAACGCGTGTCTCGCGCGACGTGGGAACCCGCGCGCCGTCGAAGCCAAGGGATATCGTTGGACTTTGGGAGATCCGCATCCGGGTGCGATACTGGCGGCGTGGCAGCCGCTTCGAAGCAACGAGGTCCAAGGTCGGTCGTGGCCCTCGCTGTCGTGGCCTTCATGGCCGTTGGGGTGATCTACCTCTTGAATGCTTGGCGTCGCCGCCCCGCAGACCTTGCACTCAAAGGCCAGTCCGTTTCGTTTTCGTTGCCTTCGGGTGCGATGGAGCTTCGGCTTCCCAAGTTCCTCACCGAGACGTACGGCCCCGCGCGCGCCGTGGGTGATGAAAAGGTGCTGGGTCTGCGCGCCGGCGATCCGGACCGGGGTAACTTCGTCGTGATTGCCCTCTCGCAGGCAGACGCCGTGCCCTTCGCCGGCAACGGCTTCGAGCCCTGGCTCGCCGATGCCTATCTCGAGTGCCTGGCCACGGGCGATAGCAAAACGGGTCGGAACTGGTGGGCGCTCGAGGCCAACCAGGATCTGCCGTCGACGCCTTACGAGATGAAGTTCGTCGTGGCCCGCAACACCATTCCTCTCGTTTCGCGCACCTGCCTGGCGGGGACGAATACGCTGTCGGATGTCAACGTGCGTGTCTTCGGGGCCTTCACGGGCCTCAACATGGAGCGTTTTCGGAGCGACCTCGAGCTGATGTTCCGCTCGCTGGTCGTCAGCCCCGAGCGTGCGCGCGAGCGCCTTGGCATGCGCGCGGAGTGAGCGCTCGGGCCCGCCCGGGTCGGTGCCCGCTCATCTGGGCGGGTCCGGCACGGGGGTGACCTCCTCGAGTGACTTCACTACGCCGGCGTCGGCGTCCACCCAGACTTGCTCGCCTTGGCGAAGGCGTGTGCAGGCGCCTTCGGCCCCGACCACCGCCGGCAAACCCCGCTCGCGCGCCTGGGCCGCGACGTGATCGAGGGGCCCGCCGGTCTCGACCACCAGCGCGGCCACGTTCAGGAGAGGTAACTCCGTGGGCAGTATGCTCGTGGCCACCAAAATGGCGTCGGATGGCGGCGTGTTCCCCCCGGCCCGATGCAGATGGACGGTGCCGCTGGCACGTCCCCCCGTGCCGAATCCCCGCAGCGCCCCGGGCAGGCCCTCCCGTGGCAGGTGCGGAGGATTGCAGCGTTGGGCCTCTCGCAGGGCCTTTCCCGCCCGCGCCTGAGCATTCAGCTCGGCGGGCGCGGGAGAGCCCGCGGCCAGCGCCCGCGCGACGGGCAGGGGCAGCTCGAAGATCAAGGCGGGATCGTCCAGCTTGCCTTCGGTATGCAGCGAGGCGCCGAGGGCCAGCAGAGCCTGGCGAATCGGCGCTTGCAGTCGTGCGTAGAGCCAGTCGTCGGCTTCGCCGAGCGCCACGCAGCGGCGGGCGTGGTCCACGTGCGCGCGCAGCAGGGCCACGTCAGGGGCCGGGAGCGTCTGCGCGAGGGCCTCGAGCGTGACGTCGCGTGAAGAAGCCTCCTGCGGCGGCGCGGGCGCCTCCGGGCGGGGCAGACGAGGGCGCGCCAGGGTCTCGCGCAAGGTAGGCGCCGCCACGTCCCACGCCGCGGGCTCGTCGCCGAACTCCCCGAGAAGGCAGGACAGGGCGCGGGCCTCTGCCTCTTCGTTCCCGGCCCCGCGCAGCGCGCGCCACAGCGCGACCCTGCGTGTGGCCTTCGAGGGCACCCCGCCCAAGAGCCGGGGAAGCTCGGCTTGATGCGCGGGCAGGTGCGCGGCGACAAAGCGCTCGAGCGCCTGGCGGCCCTCGCGCACCACGCGTCCCACTTGGCCAAGCAGGGGTTCGTACCCTGCGAGCCACGTGGTGAGAGCCGCCTCGAGAGGCGGGGCGCCCTGCCATCGGAGCCAGGCTTCGTCGAGGTGCCCGCACAACGCATCGACGAGCGCCTCCGCATCGGCAACGGACAGCGGGGGGGCTGCAGAGGGAGCCGAGCGTCGATAAAACAGGTAGCCGCCGATCACGCGCTGGTCGTAGCCCGGGTGCGCTTGCGTGTCGGCCAGCGCCACCAGGCCAGCCTGGGCCGCCGACAGGGGCTCGGGATTGTGGCTTGCGTCCCAGACCCAGCCCGCGCTCACGGGGTCGAGGGGTTGCAGGGCGTGGGGCGCCGTTTCGCCTTCCGTCGGCACCCAGGGCTCCCGGCGCGGCGGCACGAAGGGGCGCCATTGCAGCCACGTGATCCCCCCAGCGTCCAGCAGCCATTCGAGCTCCGAGGGCCCCAGGGTTGCGGCGATCGCCAGCGCCTCGCGCGCGAGCGTTGCCTTGGTCTCGTCGTCGAGCTGCCCGTGCTGGACCCAGGTGTGCGCCGCTGGCCCGGAGCCACATGCGACGTGTCCCGAGGCGTGTGCAGGCCGGAAGGGGTGCACCAGCACGGCCACAGGGGCCGTCAGCGCCTTGCGGCCGCGGCTTCGTGCATACGCGCGGGCCGCGGGCGACACAGCCGAAGCGAGCACCGTCCGCACCGCGGCGGGGACCTCGGCGGCGCTCACGTCCACGCAGGACGTGAAGACCCCTGCGGCGAGGGCCTGGGGATCGTCTTCGAGCGCAAAGGACGAACGCACGGCAAAGCGGGTGCCGCCCAGGGCAGCGAGCGCCGCCTCGAGCGTTTCAGGAAACGAGCGGGGCCAGGCCGCGGCCCCGAGCCGTGCCGCCAAAAGAGCGAGGTCGTCTTCCTCGGAGGCCTGGCCGAGGAGGTGCCGGAACAGAGCGTCTTTGACGACGAAAGCGGGAGGGACCGGACGCCCGAGGCGGAGAAGCCGCCCCAGCGAGGCGGCTTTTCCGCCCACGTGCGCGGCATCGCCGAGCGAGCTGGTGATCCAGGAGGACACGACGGGCAGGCTAGCAGCCGTGAGGCCCTTCAGGCTTCGTCACCGAGCCCGAAGAACTTCTGCATCTTGCGAAGGATCTGCCGGCTTTGCTCCGCGGTGAGTGGGTCTTGCACACGGCCGTCCAGGTCCGTGAGCGCCTGGTCGAGTCCTTGCTGCCTGTGTGCCAGGATGGTTGCCAGCTCCGTGGCCACCTCCGGGCGCGCATGCACCAGCTGGTTTACGGCCTCCTTGTCGAGCCGATAACATTCCACCTCGGTCAGGGCCGTCACGGTGGCCGTGCGGGGAGACCCGGTCATCAGCCCGTGTTCCCCGAAGAACGCTGGCGCATGCAGCATGCCCACCACGGACTCCTTGCCGTTGCGTGCGGCCCGGATCTCCACCTCGCCCGAAAACAGAATGTAGAGCCAGTGGGCTTCGGCGCCCTGACGGGTAATCACCTCGCCGCGTGCGAACACCGAATAGCGCAGGCGCGCGGCCAGCTGCTCCCGCTCTTCGTCCGTCACGTTCGCGAACAGATCTACGCGGGTGAGCGTGTCCACGCGGCGCTGCTGTTCACGCTGCGCCTTGCGTTCGGCATGCGCTTCGTCGTCTTGCGCGACGAACACCGTGGCCGCCGGAACGGCCAGTGGGATGCCCGCGCGTTTGAGCGCGGCGAAGATGCGTACGCGCACCTCCGAGCTCGTGGGGTCGTCGAAGGCGAGATCCGTCAGCCAGTAGCGAACGGCGTAGTGGACGAAGCTGTCGCGCCCGTCGTTCGCGAGGTCGTGGCAAATGCAGTTGGGCGGGGGCTCCGCCGCCACGCCCGGGATGGGTGCTGCGCGCAGCGAGCCCTCCACCGTGGCAATCACTGTGGCGGGGCTATAGCGAAAGTCGACGTTGAAATGCACCCACGTGCGGTGTTGCACTGGCTGCCCGTCGCGTTTGCCCAGAATCACGATGTTGTGCGAGAGCAGGTTCGAGTTCGGCACGATCACCGTGTCCCAATTGCGGGTCTCGATGACCACGTGGCGCCAGCGGATCTGTTTGACCTGGCCTTCGATGCCCGGCTCGATCCGGATCCAATCACCCACGGCGATCGAGTCGTCGAGTTGCAGGGCCACGCCGCCCAGGACGTTGCCCAAGGTGGCCTGCATCGAGAACGCCAAGATCGCGGTGACCACGGCCGACGTGGCGACCAGGCTCGAGAAGTCCAGTCCGTTTCTGCGCAAGAACACGAACAGCGTCACCACGTAGGCACAGCCGAGCGCCACTTCGTGCACGATGTTGGGAATGCGCAGCCGAAGGCGCGGCAAGGCCAACTCGAAGAGCAGGAGTGCGCCCGCATTGATGAAGAGCAGCCGCACGAAGAGCCATGCCAGATCGCCCGCGAAGTCGACCCACTCGGCCTTGATGGAGCTCGTCCGAAGGGCGAGCGTGGCGAGCGCCACCTGGGCCATGACGCTGAACGTGTAAACGGCGAAGGGCACGGCCACCCGTCGCAGCCGCTTCCTGCGGTCGGGGGCGTAACGGCCCACCAGGAAAGACACCGCCACCACGAGGGCGGCGAGAGCCGAAAGACGCAGCAGAAGGTCTAACGAAAACGATGTGGCAGGCACGCCCAGGAACTCTCTTTCGCACGTCAACCGCGAGAAAACTGTCGGGCGCCCCTCAGTTCGGGCAGCCCGGGGGGAAGGCGACCGGTGTGGGCACGTTGGTGGACGCCAGAGTTCCCACGCCGAGTTGCCCGGAGGCGTTCTGCCCCCAGCACCACAAGCTCCGGTCGGCGCGCAGGGCGCAGGTATGGGCCTCGCCCACGCTGACGAAGAGGGCATCGGGCAGCGCCTCGACGGGCAGGGCCGCCGGCACCTCCAAGCGGGGGTCGGGGCCCAGTTGACCCGCGTCGTTTTTGCCGGAACAGGCTAAAACCCCCGAGCTTCGGATGACGCAGGCGTGGCCCGGACCCACAGCGAAAACCCGGTTGTCGCGGCCCCACGCGCTTTGCTCGGGCCCTTCGAGGGGAGGCACGCAAAACACGGCGCCCGACAGGTCGCCGGTGCCGAGCGTGCATGTCAGCCCCGGCGCGAGCGCTAGATTCACCACAGGCGTGGTGAAGGCGGTGGCCCGGACGGGGATGAGGCCGACGCCCGGTCCCGGTGCCACACCCAGCGCGCCCGTGTCGTTGCGGCCCCAGCAGGTCACCTCGCCCGCGGGTGTCCGCGTGCAGGTGTGGTCGCGCGTGGCCACGAGCACGCTCGTCGTGGCGGGAATGCCTGCCACCTCCACCGGCGTGGGGCGGGCGAGGGCCGTGCCATCGCCCACGAGACCTGCCTCGCCCCAGCACCACATCGTGCCGTTCGAGAGCCACGCGCAGGCATGGGCGCCGCCCAGGGCCAAGTTGGCCACGCTCCCCGGCAAGGGGACGCGGGTGGGTGTGGCCACGACCGGGGTGTCTACCGGCTGGCCGAGGGTCTCGCCCCAGCAAGCCACGCTGGTGTCGGCAAGGCGGGCGCAGGAGCTGCCCTCGGCGGCATGGGGTTCGAGGACCAGGGCAGGCGTGGGTACGAAGGTGGGCAGGGCCCGCGGCGCGAGATCGCCAAGGCCAAGCTGCGCCTTGTCGTTGGCGCCCCAGCAGTAGAGCCGTCCGTCCACCAGCACGGCGCAGGTGTGGCGCGCGCCGGCCGACACGCGGCTCACCTCACAAGTGCGGGGGTTGCGGACCACCCGCACGTCGGATTCACCAGCGTCCACGGTGGCCAGGGGCCCCTCCGGCGGACGCGTGTCTTCACACCCGGCACTCCCGAGGGTCACGAGCAAAGCGGCGCCCCAACCGAGCGTCAAAGCGGCAACGTGAGGCGGAGGCGCCATGGCGCCTCCATGATAGCCGATCCCCGAGGGGGTCGGCGTGTTGGCGCTTCGGCTTGGCCGCCGCACGAAAAGGGACTAAGAAGGGCGTACATGAAGGGGCCCTTGTTTTCAGGTGCCGTGGGGCATCGGCACACCCTCGAACGCCTCGACGCGCTTGCCCGCGGGCGGGGCGCCGTGGTGGTCCTCAGCAACATCTGGTTGGCGGCCGCCTTGTGCGCGGGCGGCCCGGTTCACCTGGTGGTGGAAGCGCGACGACAGCGCACCGCCCTTCGGGCCCGTCGCCGCGCCGAACGGCTGGGGCACACGCTGACCGTCAGCCTGGCCGCCGAGGCGCTGCCCTTTCGCCCGCGGGCCCTCGGCGCGCTGATCGTGGACGACCTGGCCGAGCTCGCCTCCGACGAACTACACGACTTCGTGCGCAGTCTGCTTCCGTTCATTGCCGAGGCGGGGCTTTTGCTCTCCCTGGACTCCACGAAAGAGCCCCGCGTGGAGAGCCGCATCGCCGGGGCCTTCCTGGCGTTCGGGTTGGTGGGCCTTGGACAAGAGCGGCCGCGTGAGGGGGCGCTTCTCACGCTGGGCGCGTCGGCTGCCGAGCCCGTGGTACGCACCTTGGCGGCGGTCTACGATCAGGCGGAGCGCGCCGCCCTGTAAAGCCAGGCGCCCCACGCGCCGCCCTCGCCGCGGAGACCTTTCGTGCCCTTCCCGAGATCTAGCAAGCGCGCGGCCCTGGCCGTGGCGATCTCGCTTGGGATTCACGTCGCCGTGGTCTTGGGCGTGATGGGCTCGGCCCTGGTACGCCTGTGGCCCCGCGCCCCGGCGATCGAGTTCGAGGTGTCGCGCACGCCGCCCACCGCGCTGCCGCTTGCCGCCGAAACCCCGGCACCCCGCCCGCAAGCAGCGCCCCCCGACGAGGAGGTGACCGCAGAGGAGGGCACGAAGCCCGCCCGCCCTCGGCGGCCGCCCCGCAAGCCCGTCGCCGACGCGGGCGCGCCCGATGGCGGGGCAGCGGACGCCGGGCAGACCCTCGACGCCGGCCCGTCGTCGCTCGCGTCGGGAGATGCGGGTACGGGGCTGCGGGCCGACGGACCCGAAGGGGCCCGCCTCGTCGTACGCCTTCGCCTCGATCGGCTTCGCCAAGCTCCGCGCAGCGCCGCGTTCGCCGCCTTGGCCGACGAGCTGCTCCTGCTCTTGCCCGATCGGCGACGGCTCCTGGAAGGAAGCGGCATCGACCTCTTTCGGGACTTCGACACCCTCGTGGTGGCCACACCGAACCCGCTCGACGACGCCGTCACGTTCTTGGGCGTGCGTCACCACCTGACCGACGACGCCCTCATGGAGTCGCTGGGCCGCGCGGCCACGGGGCGGGGGCGCCCCCTCACGTGGGAGCGCCATCGGGAGCGGCCCGTGGGCCTGCGGCCCTCGCACGCGGGGCGCGACGATCGTTTGTTCGTGCTGCCTGCCCCGGGGTGGGCCGTCATTGCGCCGGGCACATATATGCAGCTCTTGGTTCCCGAGCTGGTACCGGGCGCCGATCCCCACGCGGCTCCCGAATCCTGGGAAAGCTTGACGGGGCGCCTGCGCGGCGAAGAAGCGGTGATGCCCGAGGACGCGGTGTTGATGGCCACGATGCATGCGTTGCTCGCGGCAGATGCGGGCCAAACGATCACGGTGCCGGGCGCGGGCGCTTTGCCCGTTCCTGGCGGCATGGGGCTCTTCGTGGCGCTCGAGCCGGCCTTCGTCACCACACTGCGGTTACAGTTCTCGCGAGCCGAAGCGGCGAGAGCGTGGGCCAAAGAGATCCCTGCCTTGCAGCGCCAGTTTTCCACGCACCCGGTTGTGCTCCTAAGTGGGATGGCAGGAGCCGTGGGGCGCGTCACCTTCGAGATCGAAGCATCCCCGGAGGGCGCTGCGGACACGAATACGCTGGTGATTCGTTTTCCGATGACCTCCGACGAAGCGGAGCGCATCTTGCGACTCATCACGAACCTGGCCCGCGGCCGGCTTGCCCGCTGAGTCCGTGTTAAACTTCGTGTAGTGGCATCTTCCCTCGACGCATCCACTCCCAACGTCTCCCCCTCATCGGACGACGCCGGAGTCGACGGGCGCGTAGCTTCCGATGGATCGGCAACCGTTGGCGGGCGGGTGATGGCGCTGCTCGAAGGGCTGAGCCGTCCGAGCGAGATTCCTCGCCGCTGTCGTGTGTACGCGAACCGCAATCTTCAGCTGGATCGCGTGCGCGTGGTGGGCTTCGACATGGACTACACGCTGGCGCTTTACGACCAGCCCCGCATGGAGATGCTCTCCATCGCCGCCACGGTAGACAAGCTCATCGGCCTGCGCAACTACCCGGAGTCGATCCGCGGGCTCACCTACGACGCGCGCTTCGGCATTCGCGGCTTGGTGATCGATCGCGAGACCGGCAACATCCTCAAACCCGATCGCTACGGCTCCCCGGGACGGGCCTTCCACGGGAGGCAGCCCATCGATCGGGCCTTGTTGAATGAGCTTTACCACAAGCACCGCATTCGCCTCTCGAGCGAGCGTTTCGCCTTCATCGATACACTCTTCGCTTTGCCCGAGGCGGTGATGTACGCGTCGCTCGTGGAGTTTTTCGACGCCCGGCCCGAGCCGCGCCCGGCCTACGCACGGATCTGGGACGACATTCGCGAGTGCATCGACCTCGCCCATCGCGATGGGGCCATCAAGGACATCATCGTCAAGGACCTGCCAAGCTACATCGAGCGCGATCCGCACCTGGCCGAGGCTCTGCACAAGATGCGTTCGTCCGGAAAGAAGCTGTTTCTGCTGACGAACTCGGCGTGGGACTATACGAACCCCGTCATGAGCTACCTGCTGGACGGGGCGCTCGATGCCTATCCGGGCTGGCGCAACTACTTCGACGTGGTCGTGGTTTCGGCGCAAAAGCCCGGGTTTTTCACGGACCGTCGGCCCTTCGAGGAGCTCGATCCGGCCGGCCGGGTGGTGGGCGTGATGGGGGAAGAGCCCTTCGTGCGGGGCAAGGTCTACGCCGGAGGGAACTTGCGCGATTTCGAGGAGCGGGCGGGAGCCCGCGGCGACCGCGTCTTGTTCGTGGGCGACCACATTTACGGAGACATGCTGCGCTCTCGCAAGTCGTCGGCCTGGCGAACGGCCATGATCATCCAAGAGCTCGAGCACGAGGTGCACGTGCACGACGATCTGGTGGGCTCCATCGCGAGGCTCGAGGAGCTCGAGCGGCATCTGCGCCACCTGGATGCAGAGATCGACGAAAAACAGCACATTCTGCGATCGCTCGAAAAGCTGTCCAGCGTGGAGGCGGGCCGTGATGATCTCACCAGCGCCAAGCGGCTGGCACGCGACGTGGTCGATCGTATGCGGGGCGAGCTGCGGGCCACGATGAGCGAACACGCCGCGCTCGAGTTCAAGTTGGACGACGCGTTCAACGTGTTTTGGGGGCCTTCCTTCCGGGAGGGCCGTGAGGTGAGCAAGTTCGGCGACCAGGTGGAAGACTATGCGTGCGTCTACACCTCACGTGTCTCGAACTTCCGCTTCTATTCGCCGATGCGCCACTTCCGGGGGCCGCGCGATCTCATGCCGCACGAGCGCTAAGGCCCTCGTCAGGGGGGCTGCCGCCGCCGGCGTCGCCGCAAAAAAAGGGCGCCCACGCCCAGCAAGGCGACGGCGGCGCTGAGCGCGCCCACGAGGGTCCAGGGGTCACGTTCGTCCTGCTGCACCCGCGCCAGGGGCTCGGCTTCCTCCGTTTTGCCTTCGCGCCGCAAGCAGTACACGAGATCGGGGTAAAGGCTGGCGGTGAGTGGGGCGGCCCGCCGAGCGGGTGCGAGCGCCGCCAGCGCTTCGCCGCAGCGGTTCTCGCGCCGCCGCAGGTGCCCCAGCGCCGCGAGGTAGCGTGGGTCGTCGAGCCCCAACGTGGCGGATCGCGCGGCCACGGCGTTGGCTGAGGCGAAATCGCCCGTGGCCAGGAAAACACGGATCTGGCAGGCCGCCACGCTCGGATCGCCCGGCGCTGCGGACACGGCACGGCCGAGCGTGCTTTGGGCTTGCGCGCGCAGCCCCAGATCCAGGTATCCGCAGGCGGCCTCCGCCGCAAGGGCGCCGGGTCCTTGGGCACGCAAAGGCCGGAACGACGCCTGGAGCCCCGGGGCGTCGACGAGGTCGTGCCGCAGCAGCTGCAGCAGCAAACGTTGAGGGCTGTTCTCCGGAGGCTGGCTGGCGGTGAGCGTGTCGATGGCCTCGGCACGGCGTCCATTGAGCGCGAGCGCACTGGCCCTGATCCAAGCGGGGGTTTCCGGGGCGCCCTCGAGTGCGGCGAGCCCCACGGCATACTGGCCGGCCCCGAGCAGGGCCGCACCGCGAAGCCAGGGGTAGACGTGGGCGCAGGGGGTTTGGGGCGCCGCTGCCTCGGCCTGGGCCCGTGGATCCCCGGCGAGGAACCTGAAATAGAGCTTGGTGCGGGCCTGGCAGTCTGGGGGCTCGCCCGGGCGCACCCTCGTTGCGTAGACGTCGGCCTCGTCCTGGTCCCCCCGCTCGATGGCGCCTTTCAAGCAGGCTAGCGCTGGCTCCTGGCCCCGGTAGAGGGGGGCGGCACTGAAAAAGCGCGTGCACAACGTCTTCGTGGCGTCTCGGTCGGGCACCGAGGCGAAAAACAGGATCAGATTTGCCAGCGTGCGCGGGTCGTCCCCTCGGGAAAGCTCCGTCTGCCAGGCGTCGAGCAGGTCAGCCAGGTCGTGCTTTCCTGCGTGAAAGCGGAGGTAGTCGGCCTTTGCCGCTGCCAGTCCAGGCAGGTCGGGGCGCAGCTGCTGGGCCCGCTCGAGAAAGGCCAGCATGTCGCCGCTGCGGCCGGCGAAGTCGCTGAAGAGCGCGGCCCCCAGCTGTGCGGAGGCGGACAGGGGCATGCGCTCGGCCCGCCCCACGAGGCGAGGCTGCCAGGCAGAGAGGCGGCCCGCATGCGCCGCCAGCAACACGCCGAGCCGCATGGCGGGCACGCAATCGGGATCGAGCACCAGGGCCCGCTCGAAGGCCTCCGTGGCGTTGGCAGGGTTGCGCGTGAAGGCCTCGACGCCCGCGGCGAGGGGCCCGCGCGCCCGCTCGGTGCATGCGTGTAGCCGGGGCGGAAAGGGAGGCAGCCGCGCCGCCGGGAGGGGAGGCCCGGGGCGCCCGTGCTCGGCCAGCAGCCGGCGCTCCAGAAAATCCGAGCCCTGGGTGGCGAGGGGCCCGTCGTCTCGCAGGTAGGCGATCGCCGCAGCCACGGCCACGAGCGGCGGCAGCATGAGGGCCAGATGCACCCCGCGCGGGCGTGTGCGCCGCGCGGGCGCTCGGGGTGGGGCGGCGCCGGTCACTCGGCGGGGCAATCCACTTTCATGAACCGCCGAGGCCCTTCGCTCGGTCCCGACGCGGCGGGAACGCCCTCCCGGTAGGTGACGAAAAACGCATCGTCGACCGGCCAGGTCGAGACCAGGCCCACGGACCCCACCGAAGACGGCAGCTTCAGCTCGCGGCCCTCGCGCGCGCCGAAAATGTCGAAGAGCCACACCTCGGGGCCCTCTTTGACGCCGAACGTTACGGCCGAGCGCAGTCCCATGGAGGCCACCCCTGACACGGGTGGCTGCTGCTCGGGACCGCCAAAGCGGATGGTGCCGGCGACGAACTCGGGGATGACGCCGGTGGCGTTCGTCTCGTAATCCAGAACCCAGGTGCCCGTCTTCGTCTGCCACGACATGACGTAGCCACGAGAGCTTGGACCCATCACGGGGCATCCGACGTCATTGGTGCCGAGCCCTACATTGTAGCGCGTCAACGCGCCGTTCGAAGCACTGCCCTCTTGAATCACGATCTTGGCGTTGCCGGTGGGCGGAACCTCCACCCAGCTCAGCACCCAGTCCGTACGACTTGGCAGGAACTGCAGGCACTGCCACGAGGGCACGCCGGGCGGGAACTCGAGCGCCGGCCCCACGGGGGCTGCATTCGCGCCCAGAACCAACGTCTGAAGCTTGGTGCCTGGTTGGCTGGCCAGACCAAAGGCCAAGAGCGCCCGGGAGCCCGTCCGGGTGGAGCCCACGGCCAGGCGCACGTCACCGCTCGCAAGGCCCCGGGGCAAGGTCGCTACGGTGACCGGGGCGGCCGCCGCTTCGCCGGCCACCTGGGTCACCGCGCGCAGGGTGAGCTGCCCTTCGGCGTCGGCCGTCCCGTACACCGCCACCAGCTGATCGCCGGGGGTTGCGCGGCCCGTCAGGGCCAATTGAGGAGCGAGGGCCGTGGGCTCGGTGAGTACGAAGGTCGACGCCGCGGACAGCTCTCCGTTTGCCGACACCGGGACCCACTGCACCGTGGTCCCGTCGATGCCTGCGAGCACGAAGTTGCCGTTCGCCGCGAGGAGCTTCGCCCCCGACAAGGAGGTGGCAAGCCCCTCCGGCAACTCGCGGGACTCCGTAAAGCGGCACTTGACCGGCTCGTCCTCCCCGCAGGACGAAAGCAGAGCTCCCGCCGAGCCGAGGCCGGCAGCCATGGCAATCCAAAACCTAGCGCTCTGTATCATCTGAGACCTCGGGGAAAGCTCGATGTTAACCGAAGCGCGTCAGGGGGCGCCACAAAGCGGCCCGCCGGACCGCCCGGGTCTGCCCGCGTGAGGGTCAGAACACGCTGCGCGTCTTCACGATTTTCGCATGGGCTTCGGGGTCGGACACGAAGCGATCCGGCCCTCCGCGCAGGTCGTGCACCATGAAGCCGCCCTCGGCGCGCTGGTAACGAATCGCAGGTTGCCCGTCCAAATGAACTTCGACCTGCTCTCCCGGAAGGCTGCGGAAGGTGTAGCGGTGCCCGTCGATCTCGAGCGCGCCCGTTTCGTTGGCGGCCAGCGGGTTATCGCCGCTGAACACCTCGATGGGGTTGAAGACGAGCACGTCCACCAGGGCCGTGATGCTGTACACCGGCGCCAACACGATCATGACTGCCGAGTTGGCGAACGCGTTCTTCGTGACGCTGCCGTTCCAGCCGTAGAACTTTCGCGTGAGCGAGAACTGCCCGTAACAACCCGCCAGAAGCGAGGCGAGAGCGGTGGTAACCACGATTCCCTTGATGTGTTTCACGCCTTCAAACCAACACGCCGCACCGGGCCGGTCAAGAGGAACGTGGGTGAACACGGCAGCGCGAGGATGTGCCGAGGTCAAAGGGGCCACCCGAAGTGGTCGGCCACGCGCTTGGCCACGTCGGCGGCGTGGGCGTCGTCGGCGTCGATTCGGTGGGGCGCGGTTTCGTAAGCCGTTCGCCGCGCCTCGAACAAGGGTTCGAGGTCCGCGGGCGATGTCGGGGCAGCGGCAATGAACTCTGGATACCGTTCGGGGGCGCGGGCCCGCTCTTCCAAAAGGCGGGAAAAGCAGACCTCGAGGGGCCGCGCCAGGTAGACGAGCTCGCAGGTGTCCAGCACCAAAGCGCGGTTGAGTCCCCGTAGCAGGGCGCCGTTGCCCAGCACCAGGATCCCCGGCGGCTTGCGATGAACCACCGCCTGCAGTTGCCGGGCTTCCTCGGTGCGGCGGGCGTTCTCCCCGTGTTCGAGCTGGAGACGGGCGCAGCTCATCCCCGCGGCATGTTCCACCAACCGGTCGAGATCGGAGAACCCGAGGCCGAGCGACGCACACAGGGTGTGTCCCGTGATCGAGGTTCCCGCACCCAGAAAGCCCACGATGGCCACGGGCCGCGCGAGCGCCACGAGGGGCGCGGGATCGTAATAGTCTTGCCCGAACTCACTCACGCTCTTGAAGACCTAGCAGGTGCCGACGAGGTCTGCAGAGGGGCGCCCCCCGGTGCCATAGCCAAGTTCGGTGAGGGCCGCGTCCATCACGGCCGGTCGCAGGGCGCGAAAGCGGGGATCGTCCGTAACGTCGGGGTGAATGCGGTTCGAAAGCATCACCACGCAGGTGGCTTGCGCGGGGTCACACCACACGGAGCAGCCCGTGAAGCCCAGGTGTCCCACGGCCTGGCGGGAGATGAGGGTACCCGCTAGCGAGGCCCCGGGGCTTGGCCGATCCCAGCCCAGCGCCCAGGTGCCTCCGGCGGGGCTGCGGTGGCTCCAGAAGGCGCGCAGAGTGGGGCCTTCGATGGGGTCCTCGGACCGGGCCTGCTCGGCGTGGGCGCGCAGCAAGCTTTGCATGAGGGATGCCACGTCGGCTGCAGTCCCGAACAGGCCCGCGTGGCCTGCCACGCCCCCCATGGCCCAGGCGTTTTGGTCGTGTACCTGCCCGACGATGAGGCGTTGGCGCCAGGGGCAGCGTTCGGTGGGAGCGACCGGCGGCCGCGCGGGGCCGAAACGCAGCCGGGACAGCCCCAGTGGCGCCGCAACCCGAGACGCGAAGAGCTCGGCGAGCGAGGCCTCGTAGACCTCGCCGAGCACGTGCCCGAGTGCGATGAAGCCCAGGTCGGAGTAGAGCGTCCGGGTGCCCGGCGGTGCTGTACATGGGGTCCGGGCCACCGCATCGACCAGGGCGCGGGCCAAGCCCTGGGGCGGCACCGCCAGCGTATCTGGGGCGGTCACCAGCCCCGCGAAGAAACGCTCGTGCGCGGGCCACCCGCTGCTGTGGGTCAGCAGGTGCTCGAGCGTGAGCGTGTCAGGCACGTGCGGGAGCCAGCGGCTCACCGGATCGGAAAGCCGCAGGCGGCCCGTTGCCACCGCCTGCATCGCCAGTAAGGACGTGACCAGAGCCTTGGTAAGAGACGCCAGGTCGTAGCTGGTCGTATCCGAGACCTCTTCGCCTCGGGCGCTGAGCCTGCCGACGTTCAGCACGACCGGGCGCTCGTGGGAGGGGCCCAGCATGGCGATCGCCGCACCGGGCACCACGCCCTGCGCAACGGCGGCTTCCATTAAGCCCTGCGTACGGGGGAAGCCATGGGATGGGATCGGGGGAGCCATGGAAGAACTCCATCATGCGCCGATTCGGCAAGGCGCCCAACGCCCAGGCAGCGTCTGCAACGAACGGGTTGCCGCCCGCCCTCAGCTTTGCGCGTTATTCCGCGCCGATTCTTTGTTTTCGCGAACACGCTCTGGGCGATGTGGATATCTGTAGGTAGACTGCGCGTTCACCTGTTGCCGCCCACCCGCTGGTGTGCGCTTTATCGTTCCGTTCATGAAACTGGGCGCCTACGAGCTCCTCGAGCGTATCGCGGTTGGCGGTATGGCCGAGGTGTACCGTGGCCGCGCCGTCGGCGAAGGCGGGTTCGAGAAGCAGGTCGCGATCAAGCGCATCCTTCCGCACCTGGCGAGCGACACACGCTTCGTGGGCATGCTCGTGCAGGAAGCGCGCATCCATGCGGGGCTGTCGCATCGGAACATCGTTCAGATCCACGACCTGGGCCTGTCGGACGGGGGCGAGTACTTCATCGTGCTCGAGTATGTCGACGGCCGCGATCTCGGGGCTTTGCTGAACGTCATGAGCAAGGCGCCGCCTCCCGGAAATCGGCTGGCCGACGCCGTGGCCCTGCACGTGGCGATCGAGCTCGGGGAAGGCATTCACTGTGCCCACCAGCTCGCGAGCAGCGATGGCCGCAAGGAGGGGCTCGTTCACAGGGACATCTCCCCCTCGAACGTGCTGGTTTCGTACGCCGGCGAGGTCAAGCTCTCCGATTTCGGGCTGGCCAAGCGCCAGACCGATCACTCGGTGGTGGGCTCGCTGAAAGGCAAATTGGCGTACATGTCCCCGGAGCAGGCCCGGCGCTGGCCGCTGGACCGGCGCAGCGACATCTTTTCGTTGGGAGCGGTGCTCTTCGAGTTGCTGACGGGCCGCCGCCTGCGCGACATCGACGACGAGGCGGAGGGCTGGCGCCTGGTGGCCTCGGGTGTGATGTCGAAGGCCCGCAGTGTACGCCCCGACATCCCGGCTGTGCTGGAGCGGCTGCTGGATCGGGCGCTGGCCCCAGACCCGCAGGACCGATTCCAGGACGCATCCGTTTTCGTGGCCGCAGCGCGGGACGCCCTGGCGCAGCTCCCCCGCCCGCGTTCGGGTGAGGCCGCCGAGCTGCAGGGAGCGCTGAGGAGCTTCTTGCCGCCGGGGGCGCCCCGCCCCGAGCAGCCCCCAAGCCGGGTGATTCGGCTGCAGTCGCAGGTTCTCGGGCAGGCCGAGATCGCCATCGACATGGGGATCACTCGTCCCGCGTTGCCCCGATCGCTGCCGCGCAGTAGCTCGCAAGCGCCGACCGGCTTCGGGGCGCCGGAGGGTCACGTGTCCGACCGGACCGCCGCAGGAGCTTGGGAGGCGGGTGGCCTGCGGGCGCCGGGCATGCCACCCCCGCGGGCGCCGGAAGCAGCCTCCGGGGAAACGAGAGGACGCCGGCCCACTTTGCGCGGAACACCGCCGGTGCCATTCCCCCAGGCGCTGCCCGCGGATGTGCCGCCATCCCGGCCGGCTTCGGCGCCCCTGTCCGCGTTTCCCGCCCCCCCGCCGGGGCGCCCCCTGGGGGCTATGGCGCAGGGACGGTCGCCTGCTTCGCTGGCCGCCCGGGTGCCTGCCGACGACCTCGTTCCCGTGTCGGGCGAGCTGGCCTCGCCCGCCCGTCAGGACCGGCCCGTTTCGCCCGCCGTGTTGGCGTTGCAGCTGCCGACGCCAGGTGCACACGGTCTGCCCGTTTTGTCTTTGCCCGGAGGGGGTGGGGGCGCCGCGCGGGCGGCGTTCAGTCAGGCTGTACTGGCTGATTCCCTTGCTGCGCTGGACGCGGCTGCCGCGCGGTCGCGCCGGCCCGAGTTGAGCTTGGGAACACCGGGGCTGGACCCTGCCGCGTTGACGCCGCGGTTCGTGTCCACCGGAGCGGCCGGGGTGTGGGCGAAAGGAAGAATCCCCGGGCGGGTCCGCCACAATCTGTGGGCGCTTCTGCTCGGGCTGCTGTGTGCTGCGGCGCTCGGCGTTCACGTGTTCGTGACACCGCTCGGTGTGTTGCTGCGCTGGTGGCAACCTGCGAAGTTGGTGGTGCAGTCCGTGCCAGAAGGGGCGCAGGTCACTTTGGACGGCGAGCTGCTTGCCGCGCCCACGCCGACTTTCGTCACGATCGACCGCGATCGCAAAGATCACGTCATCACGTTGACCAAGCAGGGCTTCGAGCCGTTCGTCGGGACGGTCCGTTTGGATCGGGCGGTGCGGTTGTCGGTGAAAGCCACGCTTACGGCTTTGCCAGGTCTTCAGTTCGAAAAGCTCCCCGAGCCGCCTGAAGCGCCTGCGCCTGCGGAGGCCATGGAACCCGATCCTCTGGCGCCGGCTGCGGCCGCGGCCGCTCTCGAGGCGCCGCCGCCGCCCAAGGCCAGCCTTGCGAAGAAAAAGAAGAAGCGTCGCAAGCTCGAGCGAAAGCGGGCGCGCCGCTAAGGGCCCCTCACGCTTCAGGCTGCGCGGCCGGCCGCCCGTCCAGGGTGGTGAGCAGAGCCTGGCCCTGGCGCAGCATCCTCACGAGGGCAGGCCGTGCCCCGTACACCTCTTCCATGAGACGACCTCGCGCCTCGCGCACGGGGCGCAGCGCCGCGGGGTCCGAGAGCAAACGCTTTGCGTGCGCGAGCAACACGGTGTGGTCCTGAATCAGCCCGAGCTGATCCTGAAAACCACGCGCGGTCTTGACGATGGCCTGGCTCGCGCGCACGTGAGGCCCAGGCAGCGCGCCCAGGAATTCCAAGGTGTAGCGCAGCTTCTTCATGGCGAGACGAAGCGCGTGAAAGCCCTGGGCACGCTTCGGGCGTAGCGCCTCCACGTGGTGTTCCACCCGCTCGAGCTCGCCGCTCAACATCTCTGCCAGGGCGGGTCCCGCGGCAGGAGAGAGCCGGAGCTCCTGATCGAGCGCGGGGGCTACGAGCGCGAGCGTTCGCAGGGCCTTGGGCAGCACGCGCCGGCGCAGCCGTCCGAGTGCGGAGACCGTGAGTTCTTCCCTTTCGTGTGCGAGCGTCACCGCCACGTCCTGCAGGGCGGGGGTGTCCGTTGAAAAGCTGTCCGACAGGGCGCCGATGACCTCGAGGTCGCGCAGCGTGCCCAGCCGCTTGAAGGCCCGCTTGACCTGCTTACGAAGTTTTTTGCACGCGCGGTGCGCGTCGCCCCCTGGCAGCACGGCGGTGGTCGCCTGAAGGGCCGCGGCCAAGCGGCGTGAAGCCACGCGGAAGTCGTGAACGGCCTCTTCGTGCGGAGTGCCGTCCGCTCGGGTCAAGCGCTGCGCTTGTGTGCCGTACGCGCGCACACGGTCGGCGAGTGCATCGGCCAAGGCGATGCCGGGCGTCTCCGCTGGTGGCCGCGGCGCGCGCGTTCGGCGGGGTCGCTTCTGTGGGGTTTTCGTGCGGCGCATGGCCATCTTCGTAAACAAGGATGCCACGCCATTCCGACCGACGCAGTACCTCCGCAGGCAACAGGCCCGGGACCCCACCGCGCGTGTCCTATCGAGGGGCCGTCGCTCCCTTCGTGGGGGGGGATCTTGGCGGAAGGGACGTGGGGGGCGCTTCATGCTTTCCGGGGTGGTTTGCGGGCCCTGTCGCGTCCGCGTCCGGGCAGACGCAAGCGGCTCCCGCAGGCGCTCCGAGCTGCGTGGGGGCTGTCACCGTGAGGAAAGGGCGCAGCCGGCTGACCGTCTTGGCCCCGAACCCCTTGACGCGCACGAGCTCGGCCACTGTCCGAAAGGGGCGGTGGCGCCGATGCTCCAGGATCTTGCTTGCTTTCGAGGGACCCACGCCGGGCAGGTGCTGAAGCTCTTCCATCGTGGCCGTGTTGAGGTTGACGAGCCCCACGAAAGCGTCGCCGCTCGCCGGCCGCGCGCCCAGGACAAGCACGAGAAAGCCTGTGAGCAGGGCGACGCCAGGGTGCACGTGGTTACACAACCGAGACCAAAACTTTGCTTTGTCGTTCGCGTCCATGATGCGGTTATCGCCACGACTTCGCCGAAGTTGCGTCCCTCCTCGTGGGCCATCTTGCGTCCGTTCGGCACCCGCCTTACGCTTGCACCGGGGTTCCAGGAAGCGTTCCTTGTCAACGGGCAACAAAGCGAAGACAGGGCCACGTCCGCCCGCCCTCCCCCGAAGGCCAGCCCGTTCGCCCGGCAGGGTGCGCTTGCTGCCCCTCGTCGGGTGGCGCGAATGGGTGACGCTGCCGGGGCTCGGCATCGGGCGCATCAAGGCGAAAGTGGATACCGGGGCCCGCAGCTCGAGTCTGGACGCCCTCGACGTCCGCATCGTTCGCGTGGGTCGCCATCGAGACGTGCACTTCTCCGTACCCTACGACCGGGAGGGAGAGACGCACGTCGTGGCCTGTGCGTCGCGGCTCATCGATGAGCGGTGGGTCACGAGCTCTGACGGGCGCCGGGAGTTCCGCCCCGTGATTCAAACCGAGATCAGTCTGCACGGAGCCGTGTGGCTCATCGAGGTGACATTGACCTCGCGGGCCGTGATGGGCTTCCGTATGCTGCTTGGCCGCGAGGCCCTGCGGAGCCGGTTCCTGGTCGATCCTGGCCGATCGTTCTTGGCGGAGCGGCGGACACAGCGTTTGCGAAAAGTTTCGTCGCCTTGAGGGGTGACCCCGTTTTATGAAGGCCCTCGTCTCATGAAGATTGGCATCCTGTCGCGTAAATCGTCGCTCTATTCCACCCGCCGTTTGGTCGCCGCGGGCGTGGCCCGGGGGCATGAGGTCCGTGTGGTGGACTACTCGCGGTGTTACATGAACATCACCTCTCACAACCCGCAGGTGCTGTTCGCTGGTGAGCACCTGACCTTCGATTGCATCATCCCGCGGATCGGGGCGTCGATGACCTTCTACGGAACGGCCGTCGTGAGACAGTTCGAAATGATGGGCGTCTTCGCGGCGAACGAGTCGCAGGCGATTTCCCGTTCCCGTGACAAGCTCCGCGCTCTGCAGCTGCTGGCGCGAGCGGGCATCGGGTTGCCCGTTACGAGCTTCGCGCGCTCCACGAAAGATATCGGGGGGGTCATCGACATCGTGGGTGGGGCGCCTCTCGTGATCAAACTTCTCGAAGGAACGCAAGGCAAGGGCGTGGTGCTTGCGGAAACACGTCAAGCGGCCGAGTCGGTCATTGCGGGGTTTCGGCAACTGGACGCCAACATCTTGGTGCAGGAGTTCATTGCGGAGGCCGGCGGGGCCGACATTCGCGCGTTCGTCGTGGACGGCAAGATCGTGGCCGCGATGAAGCGGCAGGGGCCCGAGGGGGAGTTTCGCTCGAACCTTCACCGAGGGGGTACGGCAAGCGCCGTGAAGCTCACACCCGAAGAACGGACCACGGCCCAAAGAGCGGCAAAGCTGCTGGGACTGCGCGTGGCCGGTGTGGATATGCTGCGTTCGAAGCACGGCCCCCTCGTCATGGAGGTGAACTCCTCACCCGGTCTCGAAGGCATCGAGCGCGCCAGCGGCAAGGACGTGGCGGGCGCCGTGATCGAGTTTCTCGAAAAAAACGCCCGCTTCGGCGATACGCGTGACCGGATCAAGGGCTGAGCGCTCTGGCTGCCAAAACGGCGCGCCGACGAGGCCATCTGGCGCTGCTTCGACGCGGCAGGCATCCTAGACGAGGAGGCCCAGCGTCGGGCGATACACCAAGACATCACCCATGACTACCGAAAAAGAGAAGCGATACGAGGGCGACAACTTCAACGGATCCACGGCGTTGTCGCCCTACCCCACGTCACGACTGTCGCCGGTCATCGAGCTCGTGGACGTGGCCCGCCAAATTCAAGACGCAGACCTCATGCTGGGCGCCGTGGCTGCGGGCAAGCTGAAGCTCATCGCTGCTCAGATCAAGAGCTTACAGAAGCAAGCCCAAGAGGTGCTCGAGAAGGCACAGCTCGATGCCGAGCTCCACCGGACCGAGTGCCGCTTCGAGCGCCGCCCGGGACAGATCTACCATCGCTACGAACGGCAGGTGGGCACCTGCTTCTTCTCGCTCGTCGCGCCCGAGGAGTGGGGCCCGTCGCCCCCGGCCGCGTACGTGGGCTCGTATCGGCTCGAGCTGGACATGTCGTGGACGCGGGTGGACCTGGCGGGTTGACCCGCCGTCGTCCGCGTCCCCGTGCATGGGCTCAGGGGGGCTTGGCCTCTGCGAGGCTACGGATCTCAAGGTCGCGGAGGGCGCCCGCGTAAACCTGGAACGTATCGAACGAAGCGTCAGCGTACTCTGCGGAGGTGGAGTCACCCGCAGACGCCCCCACGAAGAGGGGTGACGTCGTGGCCACGGGGCTCGCTTGCCCTGTCACCAAGGCCGTGGCCACGGAGGTGCCGTTGACGAACAACTGAAGCACGAAGCCGTCGAAGGTGACCGCCACGTGTGTCCAGGTCCTCAACGGAAGGACGACGCTGGGTCCGACGCGCCAGGAGCCCGCACGCACGAAGATGCTTCCGGTCGTGTCGAGATCGAGCTGAAACACCACGTTCTGGAAATCGTCCGTCGGACGAGCGAAGTAGGTCTTCCGCCCGGGCTCGAGGCGCCGATAGACCCAAGTGGCCACCGTCCAGGCACCATTGGTGGCGTTGAGCGAGGGTGACGCGGCGATGGTGCCTCGATGCTGCCACTTGAAAGCGGTGGCGATGCGCCCGCCCTCGTCGTGGTTCAAGACGTCGCCGTTTTTGCAGGGGGTGTCACACGACAACGCCAGGTGGTTCCCATATCCCGAGCGATCGAGGACCAAGGGGGTGGTCGCCCCAAGGTCGAGGTCCACCACGATGCCGCGCAACGCGGGCCAGCTGACGCCCCCCGCTCCCGCGTCCGCCCCACCACCCGCGCCGCCTATCCCTGCATCTACCACGAGGCCGACGCCCGCCTCTCCTGCGAAGCCGCCCGCCTCCCCCGCGAAGCCGCCCGCTGCGGCCCCTCCCGCTGCGAAGCCGCCCGCTGCGGCCCCTCCCGCTGCAAAGCCGCCCGCTGCGGCCCCTCCCGCTGCAAAGCCGCCCGCTGCGGCCCCTCCCGCTGCGGATCCGCCCATGGCCGTGCCCCCGGCGCCGTTTCCCCCGGCGCCCGTTCCCGCGTCATCTCGTCCCGGGGCTCCGCCGTTGGGCAGGGGCGGCGAAGCGCCCCCCGTGGGGCCGTCGGCGCTCGGGGCTGCGTCCCCGGGCAAGCCTCCTGGCGCGGTGTCGGGGGCGGGTTCCTCGGCACCGTCGTACGCGGGGTTTGGCACCTGGCATCCGTCGAGGGCCGTGGCTGCCCCCACGAGCGACAACACGAACCACGCGAGCCGCGGCGACGAAAGCACGACCGGGAGAGCATCGGCGGTCAGGTGCCGAGTCTTGAGCGCCGGCCCGTCGAGGACGCACCGGCGCCCGGCGTGGCGCGCTCAGCCCCGCGGGGCGCAGAACTTCGCGCGGCCTATCGCTTTCGGATCGAGCGAGCTGCTCCCGCGCTCGCCGACCAAGCGGCAGTCGTAACCGTCCCGGCAGTCCCCGCCGTCGCTGCAAGAGAGGGCGCAGTAGCGCCGTTCGCTCGCGCGGGGGGCGCAGAGGCCGCTTTCGAGGCAGAGCTCGTCAGCCGCACAATCGTCCGACCCGAAGTCCTCGGTTTTGGGGTCGCAGGGCTTGGTCAGGTACATCGAAGGGAAGAACCGCACGCAGATCGCCTCGTCCGGGCACGAGGTCCGGTCGCAGCCCTGAACCGTGCAATAGCCGCCCGGCTGGGAGATGTCGCAGGCGCGTGACCCCTCGATGCTGCAATCGATGCTGGTGGTGCAGCTGTCGCCGATCTTGTTGCCGCACGCGCCGAGCCCCAGGAGCGCGAGCGCCGACCACAACGCGCCCGAAAGCACGAAACCAAGTCGGGAGGAGGTCGAGATGAGCGGCACCTGCCCGTTTTAGCCCCGGAAGGCGGTTGCCGCAACCGTGGCCGCGGGGGGCCGCTCTGCGCGCGGAACAGAAGCGACAGGCCGGGCCCTTTTTCCCCGCCTGAACCTCGCCATGGCCTTCGCTGCCGCATAGCCTGCGGGCGATGTCCGACCACGCAAAGGACGCGTCGCGCTTGCACGAAGCCTACCTCGCCCTGGGTGCCAACCTGGGCGACCGGCTCGGTAACCTGAACAAGGCCTGTGAGCGGCTCCTGGCCTCGGGGGTTCGGATCGAGGCGCGTTCCCCCGTCTACGAAACCGATGCCGTGGCCAAGGAACCTCAGCCGCCCTACCTCAATGCGGCCCTGCGCGTTGCAACCGTGTTGGCGCCCGAGGCGTTGCTGCGTCTTGTGCTCTCCATCGAGCGGAGCCTCGGGAGAAACCGCGACACCGCTGCGCGATGGGCCTCCCGCGCCATCGACATCGACGTGCTCCTTTACGAGGATCAGACGAGCGACTCGCTTTTCCTGGAACTCCCCCATCCGCGGCTCCTCGAGCGGCCTTTCGTCCGCGTCCCGCTGGCAGAGGTGGCTCGCTCCGGCCTACGTCACCCGGTGTCGGGAGAGCCGCTCGACCGCAGCCTGCCTCACCCGGGGGTCAGGCTTTTCGACGGCCGCCTCTAGCACGGCCGGACCCGTCAACGCTTGTTGACTTCGCCGCGACGAAGTTTGCGGTAAAGGTCGAGGGCCTCCCGAATGACGGTGAGGGCCTCGTCCGGTCCCAGCAGGTCCTCTACCTCGACCATCTTGTTCTCGAGGACTTTGTAGTCCTGAAAGAAGCGCTTGATCTCGCGGCCCACGTGCGCCGGAAGCTGCTTGTGGCTGCTGTAATCGGACACAGCTGGGTCGTGCACCGACACGGCGATGATTTTGTCGTCGAGGCCCTTGTCGTCACGCATGCGCATGAGCCCGATGGCGCGCGCCTCGACGACCACCAAGGGATCCACCGGCTCTTGGCCCAGCACCAAAGCGTCGAGCGGGTCGCCGTCGTCGCAAAAAGTGCGTGGAATGAAGCCGTAGTTCGCCGGGTAGTGGACCGCGCTGTACAGCACGCGGTCGAGCCGGAGAAAGCCGGTTTCTTTGTCCAGCTCGTACTTGTTCTTGCTTCCCTTGGGGACCTCGATCACCACGGGAAACGTGTCTTCGACGATCTTGTCGTCGACATAAATGTCGTGCCAGGCGTGCACGTCCCGAAACTAGCACGAAAAAGCCCGAGGTCTTTGTTTCAAAAAGCACTCAAAGCGCTTCGAGCAGCTGCTTCACCTCGGCTTCCGCGGGCTTGCCTCTCGGCGTGTAGCCGAGGGTGCCAGGGCCTCCGTAGCCGTACCAGTTCCACACGTAGAGCCCCGCCAGGGTGCCGCCCTCGCTGAAGGCCAGGCGGAAGGCCAAAAAGGCGCGCCGCTGCTCGTCCAGGTCGGGCGTGCCTCCGGCTGTCTCATCCCACGGCGTGGCGCTGGCGCCGGCGCGGGAGCGGTAACCGAGCTCGGTCAACAGCCAGGGCTGTTTCCGGGTCGCAGCCCACGCTTCCAAGGTTCCACGCACCAGCCGCCAGCGCGCGGCCAGGCTCGCCACGTCGGCGGGCCCGTCGGGCTTGCGCAGATCGAAGTACCCCGTGATCCCCGCCTCATCCACCAGATCCAACACGCCTGCGTCCCGGTAGTGATCCCAATTGGCCGAGTACACCAACGTGCCGGAAAACACGGCGCGGACACGGGTGATGAGAGCGCGCCACGCGTCCACGTGACCGTCGAGCGTGGAAAGTTCGCTGCCCACCACCAGGCGGCTGGCGCCCGTGAAGCTGCCCAGTGCGGCCAACGATCCGAGAAGCTTCTCGTAGCTTTTGAACCAAGCGGCTTCATCGGCCGGTGCCAGGGTGCCGCGCCACTCGGTGGGCGTGCGGGGGCGTTCGAGACGTACGATCGGAAACAGGGTCACCTCGAGGCCCTCCCGGCGGGCCAGTCGGGCGGTGTCGGCGACCACCTCGAGGCTAGGCGAGTAGCGGGTGTGCAGATAGAGCGACGTCGAGGCGCCGTGCTCCTGATAAATCGGGACGATGAGCGCCACGTGGGTGGCTCCCAGCGCCGCGATCTCGGCGAGTAAGGGTGCGTAGGAGAAGCTCACGTCTTCGGCGAAGAGGCCGAGCGCCACCCCCTTTTGCCTGCGGGGCGGTCCCCACGTGGCAGGCCCCTGCCGCGCGGGCGGCTCGGGGGGCTCCCGCGCCGGTGACGCCTCGGTGTCGGCATCCGTCCCGGGAGGCGGCCACCCGGGAGGAGATCCGTGGCCTCGCAGGGGGGCCGCGAGCGGCCTCGGATCGGGAGCGCTCGGGGCGCTGGGCAGTCCTTGAGGCGGGCGGGAGGCCCACAGCGCCCCGGAGGCCATGGCCCACAGCGCCGAAGCCAGGCCAAAGCCCAGGATCCGACGCGTCCATGCAACGGGCTTTCCTGCGGCGGGGGGCATGGGGGTGGAGAGTCAGAACCGGGCGTTGACGTCGATGGTGTCGCTTCGGCGCGGCTGGTCGACGATGACCGCCGTGGCGATGGCGCCGGCGACCGCGGCCGCGATCAGCCACCCCCACCAGGGCGCTTTGCCCGTGTTGGGGCGCCGAACGGCGGCGGGTTCCTTGTAGGTTTGTGCGAGGCCGGTCTCCGTATCATTTCGCACCTGCGGAAGGCCCGGGCTGCCCTTTGCGGCGCGGCCATCTTTGCCTACCGGCGCCAGGACGCCCGGACGGCCGCCCGCGGGCCGGGCGGACTTCGGTGTCTCGCGCGCGGCCAGGGCCTCGATACGTCCCGTCTCTGCGTCGAAAGCCGACTCGATCACCTCCTGCGCCAAGGCCCCACGCTCGGCGTCGAAGAACCGTATGCGTAGCCCACTGTCAGCGGTGCGAAGCAAAACCAAGGTGTCGACGCGCGCACCCTGGGCAAGGCGCGCCAGCGTGCCCTGTCGCTGAGCCAGGTCTTCCTCTTCGGACAAGATGCCGAGCGCATTCACGGCAAGGTCGGTGCGATCGTGGCGCAGGTCCGTCAATCTGAAGACGGTTCGTTCGGGCCTGGACTCGGTGAGTTCAAGGCGCCGAAACGCTTTTTTGTAGCCGTCTTTTTGGATCTCCACGAGCAGCTCTCCGGGGGGGACCTTCAAGGTGCGTGGGGTGGCGCCTTCGCTGTGGAAGTTCAGGATGATCTGCGCGTTCGGGGGTTCACTGTCTACCTGGAGTTCGACGCTGGGTGGGGCGGCGACCGCGTTGGCGACGTGGGCATCCCAAAGCTCCTGGGAAAGCGCGTCGGGCTTCATCCCAACCAGCGCGCGGAGGCGGCGTGCGGCCCGGTCCCGAGGCTCCGCACGGCCAAGGCTTTCTTCACAAGCCACGAGCACCGTGTAGATGCGCTTGAGGGGGTCACGGTTGTCGTCGACCGACACGGCGTTGAGGGCCACCTCTTCGGCTTGTCGGGCCAAAGGGATGGCCTCGTCGCAAGCGCCCAGGTTCCGCTTCGACTCTGCTTCGTCGACGAGCCGGCTCATCGCCGCGAGCGGCGCTTCGCCGCTCGCGAGGAGGCGCCGCATGGTGGGCTCCGCGATCGGGGAGACGCCGGGACGAAGACGCGCGTACTCACGTTCCGCTTCATCCACGACGGCGGCGGGCAGCGCGGGTCCTGACAGATTGACGACGGCGAAGCGAACCTCGTCGGCGTGGATCGAAGGCGAGGCGACCCACACGGCCGCGGCCAGCACTCCGGCGAGACGATGGGGCAGGTCGAGCGTTTTCAACAGCTCGAGTTTACGACCTCGCGGCGCTCGTCACGACTGAAAGTAGCGGTTCAGGGCCCAGACCTCGCGGGCACGGAGTCCGTCCCAGCGAATGCCCATGCCGCAGATGCCGTCGCCGGGCTCGATCCAGCGGACCTCGCCCGACACTTCGATGAGCTCCGGCTGGGTCGGCACCCGGAACTTCACGACGAGCGGGGCAAACACCGACAGAGGCTCCTGGGTCTCCACGAACATGCCACCCAGCGAGACGTTGCGGGAAACCGCGGTCAGACGCGTCGAACCCACGAGGATCTCGACTTCCAGGCGCCGGTCGTATCTGGGGTCTGTGCGCCGGAAGTGCTCTGACAATTTCGGTGTCTCCGCGGCGGTCTTCGAGGATGGGCCCGACACCATTTGAGTGTAAGGCAGGTCGCGGGCGCGAGCAACGAGCCGCTAACAAAGAAAGCCTCCCGCGCTCTTCATGAGCCTTCTTCGCTGGAGGCGGTGTGAGGCGAGCACGCAGAGATCGACCGCCGGCAGGTCGGCGGGCTCGTGCTGCCGTTCCCCTGCGGGAACGGGCTTGGTGGGCGCGGCGAGATTCGAACTCACTACCCCCGGCTTCGGAGGCCGGTGCTCTATCCAGATGAGCTACGCGCCCAGAAAGAGGCATCCTCTTTACTCCGGGGGGCGACAGCGCGCAAGGGCGGCCTGGCGTCTGCCCCATTTCCCCGTCGCCCTCCGAATTCGGAACGTGCCGCGGCCTCGGCCGCCTGCGGCCGGCTATAGTGCGCCGCCATGGATCTCGAGGAATTCCAGGCCGCCCTCGCCACGCTCCGCGAACAGGTGCTCGGCCCAGGAGGCAATCAGGCCAGCCTCAACTGCGAAGCGTGCGAGAACTGCGTCCGGTGCATGTTCTGTACGGGTTGCGATGATTGCTACCACTGCACGCACTGCGAGGCGTGTCGCGGCTGCACCGAGTGCTCGCATTGTCTGCGCTCGGGGGGCTGCCACGGCTGCTCTCACCTGATCGATTGCGAAAGCTGCCACGGCTCAGCGTACCTGGTTTCCTGCGCGAACTGCTCGGAGTGCACGTACTGCCTGGGGTGCGTGGGACTCCAAAACAAGGAGTTCCACATCCTAAATCAGCCCTACACACGCAGCGAGTACTTCGCCATCCTGAAGGGCCTCGGGCTCTGACGTAAGGCGGGGTGGCCCGGTTTTGCCCGTCGGGCCCGCTGGGTGGTAAGTTTGCCTTCGTGCAGTCGCGCTGCCCGTTGTCTTTCGTTCCGGCGAGGCGCCCGTGAGGGTGCGCTTTTGGGGCGTGCGCGGCTCCGTGCCGGTGCCAGGGTCGGGCACGGTTCGCTATGGCGGCAACACGTCTTGCGTCGAGGTGGAGTCCGGGGGAACCCGCGTCATCATCGACGCAGGCACGGGCCTGAGACGCCTGGGCAAGCAGCTCGTGCGCGGCACGCCCTCTGAAGGAAAGGGCGATGCCCATATCCTCATCAGCCACACGCACTGGGATCACATCCAGGGGCTGCCTTTTTTCGCTCCCCTCTATCAGGCGGGCAACCGCCTCAACATTTACGCCCGCAAGCGCGACGACCTGCGGTTGCGCACCGTCCTTGCGGGACAAACGGAAGCTCCCTACTTCCCGCGCCCCTTCGATACCGCACGCGCCGAGGTCGACTTCTGTGAACTGCCCGACAATCACCGCTTCGAGATTGCCGATGTGAGGGTGACCACGGCCCAGCTCAACCACCCCTACGTGGCCACGGCGTACGCGCTCGAAGCCGGTGGGCGCAAGGTGGCCTACGTCTCCGATACGGCGCCGTTCGAGAAGATCTTGTTCGGGGAGGAGTTCATCGCCAGGCCCCCGGCCGATGACGAGCCTCTGTCATCTTCTGATCAAGCCCATCTCGCCCGGCTACGGCAGGGGGTCGTGCGGCTGTGCGAGGGGGCCGACCTGGTCGTGTACGACACGATGTTCACAGACGCCGATTACGAGCGCTCTCCCCACTTCGGGCATTCGCGTCCCGCCGACGCCATCGCGATTTGCAGGCAGGCTGGCGCCAAGCGTCTGGCGCTCTTCCACCACGCGCCCGAACGCACGGACGAAGAGGTGGATCGCATGCGGGACGAAGCGCGCGCCCACGCTGCCCGACACGCACCGGGGCTCGAAGTGGTGGCGGCCTTCGAGGGCCTGGACGTGGGGCTGGGGCCCACGTGAGCGCAGGGAGCGAAAGCATGTGGAGGCACGTGTGATGGAGGTGACATTCTGGGGCGTTCGCGGTTCGATCCCGTCTCCGGGTCCGGGCACAGTCCGCTACGGAGGCAACACAGCCTGCGTGTCCGTGCGCCTGGCCAGCGGCGAGCTCGTGATCCTCGATCTCGGCACCGGCGCGCGAAACCTGGGCAACGCTCTCATGGAAGGGCCCTTCGGCAAGGGGAAGGGCCGCGCCACGATTTTGTTGTCCCTCGCGCAGTGGGATCACATCCAGGGGTTTCCCTTCTTCGTGCCGTTCTACGTGCCTGGAAATCAGTTCACGATTTACGGTGGCCCCCGGCAGCGTGCGGAGCTCGAGGGAATCCTCGAACGGCAAATGGCCGCTCAATACTTCCCCGTGCAGACGTACAAGAACATGGCGGCCCAGCTGTCGCTTGCGTCCCTGCCCGAGGGCGACACGCTGGTCTTGGGCAGCGCCACGGTGAGGGCCGCGCGTGAGGGCGGCCCGCTCGGGGCCACCGTTTACCGCATCGAGGAGGGGGGCAGGTCGCTGGCGTATGCGGGCCACGGGGCCTGTGCCGATCGGGGAGATGGGCGCCGCAGCTTGTTGGCCGGGGTGGACTTGCTCATCCACGAAGCGTCCTTTTCCGTGGACGACGGTCGACGCTATCCCGATCGAGGGCTGTCCTCGGTCGATCAGGCGGTCACCTGTGCCGTGGAAGCGGGAGCCAAAACGCTGGCGCTCTTTCACTACGACCAGGACTACACCGACGCCGAGGTCGACGCCTTGGCCAATGAGGGCAAGCGCTTGGCTTCAGGCGGGCTGCGCGTGGTGGCAGCCGCCGAGCGTCAGCGTTTCACCTTGTGAGCGGCGTAGGCCCCGGACGGCAGGGCGCGCGCGTCACGAGGCTTGAAGGTAGCCCTTCTCGATGAGCTGCTTGAGCGCTTCTGCTGTTTCGAGATCGGGAAGCCGCGAGCGGTCGAAAAGGCTCTGCAGGGTGCCACCCGCGAGCGCGAGCTGAAAGAGATCGAGCTCGTCGGGTTTGAGGTCGCGCAGCTTGGCTTCGAGCGGGCGGGGCAGGGCAATGACGGACGAGGGGGCCGGCAGCTTCTCCCCGATCACCTTCAGCTCGTCCATCTGGCGCATGCCCTCCATGAGCAGCGCCTCGGTGGACTCCTGTATTTCTTCGAGTACGGTTCGCTCGTCCGGGGCTTCGAGCTCGAAGAAGCCCGCGGTCCAGGAGAGCATGCGGTACATGGCCTTGCGGGGGCTCACGTCGAAGCTTTCGTCGATGCTGGCAAAGTAGATCTGGCCGGTGCGGAAGTAGATTCGGCCGGTGCCGAGATCCGAGCGCAACACGAGAACACCCGACTTCCGGCTGGTGGAGAGCAGCTGAATGAGATCCGGCAGCGGGATCTCCTCGATGCTTCCCGACATCGTGCGAGACGGGGGGCGGCGCGTGGCGTCCACCTGCATCTTCGAGCGGGCTTCGGTCTCGGAGAGGTTGTTGGCGGAGACCTCGCCGTTGAGGCCCACCAGCTTGATGATCGAGGTGCCGATCAGAATCCGATCGCCGTCTTTCAGCTCGACGCTGCGGATCTTCTCCCCGTTGACGAAGGTGCCGTTCGTGGAACCCAAGTCCTGGATGGTGATGTTCTTTTCGTTCGTGGCGATCTTCGCGTGCTTGCGGGAGACCATGTCTTCCACGAGGACCATGTCGAGGTCGGAGGAGCGCCCGATGATGATTTCCCGGTTCGGCCGAAGGGGAAACTCCCCGCCCTGGTACTTGCCGGAAATGAAGCGCAGGGCCCAAAGGGCCGCATCCTGTCCGCTGCTGTTGTCTTGATCGTGCACGCGCGTGTTTCGGCTGTAAGTCTGCCCAGTTAGAGCCCATGGTAAGGCCGGTGCGCGGGACCGTCAACACACGGCTCGCCCGCCGGGCCCAAATCGGGCGGGGCCGGGACGGGGTCTGCCGTCCGCGCGGTGTCGCGACCCGGGCTACGCCGGCGGGGGCTGGCCTCGCAGGATGCGGTCCAGGGCCTCGGCCACGGGCTCTTCCACCAGCAGTCCCGAGTGGGTGGTGGGCAGTTCGATGTGCCGGGCCCCCTGCAAGACCGTGGTGCGCACGGGAGCAAAAAAGTCCCGCTCCCCCGAAATGGTGACCAATTCGACCCCCGGAGGCAGGGGCGTCTCCTTGAGCTCGCGGAGGAAGCTGCTGCCGGGCAGCAACTGTCGGCTCGCCGCTCCCAGGGGGGCCGTGATCAGCCCAAAAACCGCTGACCAGGTCCCTGCGGCTGGCGAGCCCAAGAGCACCATGCGGCGCACGCGGTGACGGCCCCCGAGCCGCTTGACGTAGTAGAGCCCCACGAGGCCGCCCATCGAGTGGCCCACGATGTCCACGCGGTCGACCCCCGTCTGCTCGACGAGCGCCTCCACCTTGCGGGCCACGAGACCCGCTGTGTCGCGGATGTCGCCCACATTCATCCGCCCCAGCTTGTAAGTGAGAACGACGTGTCCCCGCTCGTGCAGGCGCTTGGCCAAAAGATGCACCGAGCCCCGGTTCGCCAGATAACCTTGAAGCAGCAGGACCGGGGCGGGCGGGGTGTCAGGCGCCGCGGTGTCGTGTTCGGGCGGACCAACGCTCGCTGCGTGGGGGCCGTAGTTGCCGCGCAGCAGCTGCCGCACGTACACGGCGGCTTGGCTCGTGTCCGTGACCTGTTGCCCCAGGGTCCGCGTGGCGTCCAGTAGGCGGTCCAGAATCCCCATTGATCAGTCGATGGTAGCACCCCGTGGATGCCTCCATGAGACCGAACGCGCCCGCTGCCCGGGCTCCCTCGCGGATCTTTGGGCGCTTCCACTTCCAGGAGATTCTGGAGGGGCCCGAGCCCTTCGTGACGTACCGGGCGCGCACCCAGGGCCTGGCAGGGCTCGAGCGGGCGTTTGCGCTCAAGACCCTGCCCGTAGCCGCGGTCCGGGCTCGGCCAGATGCGGCGCGCAGACTGCTCGACGTGGCCTCGCGTACGGCGGCCCTGCGAGAGGCGCGGATCGGCCAGGTGGTCGACTTCGGAATGGCGCCTGAGGGCACGGTGTACGTGGCCACCGAGTTTCTGTCAGGTGTGAACCTTTCGGCCTTGCGGGAGGGCCTGTGCCGCGAACCCGAGGTCCGCGCCGTGGCCGCGCGGGTTCTGGCTCATGTGGGGGCCGAAGTGGCGGCGGCGCTCGCGGCGGGGCACCAGGCAAGCCCCCCGCTCGTCCACGGAGGCCTCACGCCCTCGAACGTCTTCCTGACTCTGCGGGGCGCGGTCAAGGTGGTCGATTTCGGCCAGCGCTTGGCCGTGCTTTCGAGCGAGGACCCGGGGCCGAGGCCATCGGCCGGCCCTCACGCGGCGCCGGAGCTGGTCTCGCCTGAACAGGGCTCGCCGGCCGCGGACGTGTTTGCGCTGGGGGTGCTCGTCGTCGAGCTCGGCACCGGCACGAGACCGTCGGTTTCGCGGGACGTGCGGAGCGGTTCGGAGCTCAGTCGGTCCCTGTTGAAGCTTCCTGGCGAGTTGGCGGTGCCCCTGGCGGGCCTGCTTCGTGTGGATCCGGCGCAACGGCCCTCGGCGCGTGAGGCGGAGCGCCAGCTGCGGCGTATCGCTACGGGGATGGCGGATACGGAAGTGCGCGCCCTGCTAGCGGCCCTGGCCCGGCGCTTGTCCGCGCCCCCCCCGGGCACGCCCAGCGAAAGTGCGGTGTTGCCTGCTCTCGAGGGCGGGGCGGGGGCGGTACCTCGAGCCCCGAACGCCGCCGCCCAAACCACCGAGATGGCGCCGTGCCCGGCAGATGTGGCGCTCTCGGCGGGCGACCTCCGCGCCGTGGCCTTGGACCCGGGGCGCACCGAGGCGTCGGCCATGTTCGAGCTGTCGGTCGAGGACTTGGTGGAGGCCTTGCCCGAGGGGGCGTCGCAGGCCGTCACCAGCGCGCCTCGTTCGGTGGCTCTGCGGCCCAAGCCCCCCCCGGTTCCCACCGCTGGGGCAGTGCCGCCTCCGGGACGCCCCAACATGGACAATCTCACCACCGGTGAGCTCGAGGCAATGTTTGCGCCTGGCCTCGCGCCGGGGGCGGGGCCCGCCGGCCAGGCAAACGCCATGGTCGACCCCGCTGCGCCACCGCCCGAAAACGACTTTTCGGAGGATGCAAAGACGAACGCCTTCGAAGGGCGCAAACTAAGGCCCCTTCTGGGCGATTCCTTCGAACGGCCTCGGCGGCTCTCCTCGACCGCCGGAGATGTGTTTCCCCCGCTGCCCGAGGCCCAAAATGTCGGGGCCGCGCTTCCCTGGGACCTGGACGCCCCCGGCGTTTCGGGGGCATTCCTGCCGGGCTTGGCCGAGCCCACCGTCGAGATGGATGCCCGACAGCTGTTGCGATCGGAGCTGCTCACGGGGGATCCCTTGCCGGAAGATCCCGCGGGTGCGCCCGCGGACCTGGCGCCCGCCTACTCTGCGGACGCGGGCGAACCCGAGGAAGGGGCGGACGCGCTCGATTCTTCGAACGAAGCCTGGGAGCATGAACTGGTCACGGCCCAGGTGCGCAGCACGGGCCGGCTCCGGCTGATCGTCACGCTGGCCACGGCCGCGTGTGTGGCGCTCGTCACCGGTGTGGCTGGTGGGTATCTGCTGGGGGAGCGCAAGGCCCCGCCAAGAGCGTCAGGCGACGCCGTGGGCCCGCAGGCGTTTCCGTCGCCACCAGCGCTGCCGCCCCCGGCGCAGGCACCTGCTCCGCCTCCGGTCGCGCGCCCCCTGCCAGCACCCCTCGCTGCGGCAGAGCCCGCTGTGGCCCCACCCGCGCCCCGGGACGCGCAGGGCCGCGTGCGGGTGGAACTGTCGAGCGCCCCCCCAGGCGCCGTCGTCTGGATCAACGGCGGTGAACGCGGCGTCACACCGACGACGGTCGAGCTCAAGGAGAGACACAAGCGGCTCCTGTTGGTCTTGCCTGGCCACCTGCCCGTCGAGGAGACGCTGGATCACGCCACCCTGCCGGCGACGCGTTCGTGGACCCTCGTGCCGGCCACCCTGCCCGAACCAGGCAGCGCTGCGGTGAGCGTGACGTGCCAGGCTCTCGGCAAATATCCCATTTCGGTCGATGGGAAGGAGACAGGGCTCTTGTGCCCTGCCGACATCGCGCTTGCGCCGGGTGCACACGAGGTGTCCGTGTTCGTGCCCTGGCGCTTCAAGCGCTACGTCACCCGGATCGACCTGCTCGAAGGGCAACGAAAGAAGATCACCCTCAGCCGGTGATCACGTCAGGCTTGCGTCGGGGTCGCGCAGACCGTGTTTGCGCAGCAGCTCGCGCAGGTGCTTGCGGTCCAGCTCTGCCGCGCGGGCGGCGGCCGACAGGTTGCCGTGGTGGGTCTCGAGCAGCTTGGCGAGGTACGCGCGCTCGAAGGCATCGACCATCACGGCCTTGGCGTCCTTGAAGGGAAGCTCGAAGGGGATCTCGGCGGGGGCCGGCGTGCTCGAGGGCGCTCCGTCCGGGAAGGTCTGGGAAAAATCGAGCTCGTTGTCACGGCAGAGCGCGACGACACGTTCGATGGCGTTTCGTAACTCGCGGACGTTGCCCGGCCATCCGTGCTGCTTGAGGCGCTCCAGATCGTGCTTGTGCACACGAAGTGCCTTGCCATGGCTCATCTCCTTGACGAAGTGACGCGCGAGCAAGGGAATGTCGTCGTGGCGTTCGCGCAAGGGCGGAATGGTGATGCGCACCACGGCCAGCCGGTAATAGAGATCCTCCCTGAATCGCTTCTGGCTGACCTCCACGCGCAGATCACGGTTGGTGGCGGCCACCACGCGCACGTTCACCTTGCGATAGGCGTCGCCTCCGACGGGGCGAACCATCTGCTTGTCGAGCACGCGGAGCAAGGTGGGCTGCAGATCCAGCCCGAGCTCCCCAATCTCGTCGAGAAACAACGTGCCGCCGTCCGCTTCGCCGAACGCACCCCGTCGCTCGCTGATCGCACCCGTGAAGGCGCCCTTGACGTGCCCGAAGAGCGCAGACTCGATGAGTTCGTGGGGCACCGCCGCGCAATCGAACACCACCAAGGGTTGTCCTTTGCGGTGGCTGTGCCGGTGGATCTCTTCGGCGAACAGCTCCTTGCCCGTGCCGGTCTCACCCTCGAGCAAAACCGTGGCGTCGGTCTGCGCGACGTCCTCGAGCAGCGAGAACAGGCGCCGCATCTTCGGGTCGCGTCCGAAGAGGGCGCCGAAGCGCTCTTTGTCGCCTGGGAGCACCTCGACGGCTTGCTCGTCGGGCACGTACTTCATGACCGTCTGCCCCACCTGGATCTCCATGCCGTAGCCCAGTTCCAGCTCTCGGAAGCGGGCGCCCTTGACGAACGAGCCGTTGGTCGAACCCAAGTCACGCAGCAGCAGACCGCCGTCGGCGAGGCGAATCTCGAGGTGTCGACGGGACACCGTGGGATCGGTGAGCTGGAGTTGGCAGTCGTTTCCCGACCCGAGCAGGAGCGGGCTGGTCTCGAGGACGAAAGACTCCCCCCGATCCTGCCCATGCAGGACGATGAAGCGACCGCGACCAGACTGGCGCGTGATCGGCGCTTCCGGGTTGATGATCCGGGTGGGCGACTTCGGGGCGTTCATTCCGAGGCAAAGCGGGGCACGGCGGCGTGCCGGGCGGCGGTCTCTCGCAGGCTGTCCAGGGAATCGAAGGGGGTGGCTTCTTTGCCGATGGGCAGAGCTTCACCCGGGTGGCCGTGCCCCTCACCCACGGCGAGACGTTCCGTATCGGCGCTGACGGCGCTATCGTCGTGGGCCCACCTCTCCGGGTCCGGGCCCAAGAGCTGGCCGAGCTCGCGCGCCAGATCGGCCGCTCCATAGGCCAGCCCATGGTGGTGACACACGGCGCGCAAGGTCTGGTGAAACTCCGCGGCCGAGCGAAAGCGATCGTTGGGTTGCCGACACAGGGCGCGGGCGAAGACCTGTTCCACGTCCTCCGGAAGGCCGGGCACCACCTGCCTCAGGCTGGGCAACGCTCTTGCGTAGACCTCTTCGGGCGGAGTCTGGAGATCGCCGACGAACAAACGTGAACCCAAGAAGGACTCGAAGAGGCAGACCGCCAGAGAGAACGCGTCGCTGCGACCGTCGAGGGGCTCGCTGCGGGCTTGCTCGGGAGACATGTAGCCCACCTTGCCGCGCACCCGGTAGAACACCGAGGCGAAGGCCGAGGCCTTGGCGATTCCGAAGTCGGACAGCTTCACCTCGCCCTGGGCCGAACACAGGATGTTCGAGGGCGACACGTCGCGATGGATGATGCCGAGCGGTTTGCCCTGGCCGTCGGCCTTGCCATGCATGTACGCAAGACCAGCCAAGATCTCTTGCCCGATGAACAGGATCGCCGCCGGGGACAGGGCACGGCGCCGCAGGCGGGCGCGCCAATTGATCGTGCGAAGATCCGTTCCCCGTACGTACTCCATGACGATGAAGAGCGTGTCGTCGGAGCGGACCAGATCGTAGGTGCGCACGATGTTTACGTGATCGAGCGAGGCCGAAATGCGCGCCTCGCGGAAGAACAGATCGCGAAACTCGGGCCGGGACGTAAACTCGGGCAAGAGCTGCTTGAGCACCACGGGTCTTTCGAACCCACCGGCCCCGAGGCGTTTGCCCAGGTAGATGGCTCCCATGCCGCCTTCGGTGAGATAGCGCTCGATGCGATACCGCCGCAAAGCGGGTGGCGGTGGCGTGCTCATCAGGCCCAGACTAACCGTTCGACTCCACGATTGCGAAGCCTTAAGAGGCAGGGGCTACACGGCTCACTGCAAGACGAGGGTCGGCGTGCTTGACAAAGACTGAACAGATGTTTAGGTTGTCATTCCACCAATGGCCGCCTCGTCGGGGCGGCGCGCGTGCTCTGCGTGTCACAGCACTCTCCCCTGCGCGCCGTCCCGGCGAGCTTGGGCGTGTTAGCCTGGAAGACGTGCGCGGGCCGCCGAACAAGCTGCAGGGGTTGCACGACCTGAGGTCGCAAACGCGCGACGAGAGGGCGCAGGCGCTGGTCGCGGCGGAAGAGGCGCTCACCAGGGCCGAAGCTGCGCAGGCGGCGCTCGACGCCGCCTACGAAGCCGCGCGGGGGCACTACGAGCGCCGTGCGCGGTCCGCCAGCGGTGCGCGCCCCGTCCGCGAGGTGCAGGCCGCGGAAGACGAGCTTCGGGCCGCCTTCGAGGCGTGCGGCTTGGCCGAGCGGACGGCGCGGGTGCACCGCGAGACCGTAGTGCCGACAGCGCTCGTGACTCGTGACGGCGCCGCGCGTGCGCTCGTCGAAGCTGAGCGAGACCTGGAACTGGTCGCCCGGCATCAGGCGCGGCAGCGCGCCCAGGCCGAACAGGACGAGGCCCGGCGACGCGAAGCCGAGCTCGACGACTGGACGGCCGAACGCCGCGGGCCTTGAGCCGTCCGGCGGTCGCTCGAATCAAACGTCGCGCGCGCCCTGAAGCAGGGCCGTGCTTCGGCGTTGCTGCTCGAGCTGCTGTTGCCGCAAGCTCTCCATCAGCGTGATCACACCGGGCGCTTCCGTGCGGCGCGCGAGATCCGCGTAGATGCCGATCAGGGCTTCGTCGAACTCCGTGAATCTGCCCACGATGTCTTCGGCGTCGCCACCGCTGATTCTCCCCAGGAGATCTTGATCGAGGCTCACCTCGGGCGTGTATTGGAAGTACGTCTGCAGCAGCTCTTCCGGCCCGTTGTGGAGGTAGCCCTGGAGCGCCTCCAGCCAACGCCGCCGCTCGGACGCGAGCGCCCCGAGCGTCATTGCATCGCGCGGCGCGCTTTCTTTGCGGTGTTCGGCAATGTGCTCGAGGTAATCCACCGCCTCCCCACCCAGCGCGGCGATGCGATCCATGACCTCACGCACGCTCTGGAAGTTGTCCATCTTCTCGCCCTTCACAGGGGTAAGTCTGGCGGACCCGCGGAGGTCGTCAAGCGGAGCGGCCCGAAGGGGCCGCGACGTTCATATGCCCGCGAACGTGCGCGACAGCGCGTCCTTGTCCTCCTGCGAGAGCTTTACGGACATGGCCCGCGCGTTTTCGCGAGCCTGTTCCGCGTTGCGCGCACCGACGATCGCCGAGGTCACACCAGCTTGACCTATGACCCACGCCGCAGCCAGGTTCGCCAACGTGCAGCTGTGTGCGTGCGCCATGTCACGCGCCTGAGCGAGCGCGGCGTCCACCTTGTGCCTGACTTCGGGCTGAAACCACCGCACCGTGGCGCGGTGATCGTTGGCGGGGAACGTGTGGTCGGGTTTGTACTTTCCCGAGAGCAAACCGCGCGCGATGGGGCTGTAAGCGATGACGCCCACCGCGTGTTCGCGACACCAAGGAAGCAGAGCTGCCTCGAGTCCCCGCTCGAGCAGATTGTAGGGTGGTTGAACGCTGACGACCGGCGCCACCTTGCTGGCCTCCTCGAGCTGGGCCACTGAGAAGTTCGAAACGCCGATCCAGCGGATCTTCCCCTCGTTGCGGAGCTGCGCCAGGGTTTCCAGAGCGGCCGTCACGGGTTTTGCCGGTTCGGGCCAGTGAACTTGGTAAAGGTCGATGTAGTCGACTTGCAGCCGCCGGAGGCTGTCTTCGCATTCCTGCCGCACACGCTCGGGGCGGAGGTCATGGAAAACGGGGTGGACGGAGCCGTCGACGTCGGTCAGGTCGAACTTGAAGGTGCCGACGCGGCTGTCCCATGCAAGACCGCACTTCGTGGCGATCACCACCTGCTGCCTCGGGGTGCGTAGCTGCCGCAGGGCTTGTCCAACGAGGGTCTCGGAGTGGCCCATGCCGTAGATGGGCGCCGTGTCGATGCACGTGACTCCGGCCGCGAGGCTGGCGTCGATCGCTGCGATGGCGTGCTTTTCGTCCTGTCCGCCCCACATGGAGCCGCCAAGGGCCCAGGCGCCGAGTGTGACGGTGCTGACGGAAAGGTCCGACGAGCCCAGCCGCCGTTGCTCCGAGGTCTGCGTGCTCATACAGGGGACGTTAGGATTTTTCGCGCTGAGGCGCCAGCGCGCACGAGGACATCAGGCGGGCGTGGCGGGTGGGGGCGAGGCCCTGTGAACCTCGACGGTGAGGTGGGACAGAGCCACGGCCGCCAGCAACCGTTCTCGGTAGTAGCCGACGTCGCGTGGCCGTTGGGTGACGATCGACACGACGCAGCCGAAGCGGCTCGGCCCGATCTCCCAGAGGTGAAGGTCCGTGATGCACACGTCATCGATCGCCCCGAGCGCGTCGCGGATGCGCGACTCGACGCCCGCTGCAGGCGCCAGGTCCAGGAGCTGGCGCGCGGCAGACCGGCACAGCTTGACCGCCCAGTGCATGATGACGGCGCTGCCCAGCAACGCGATGAGCGGGTCGAGGAATGTCCACCCCAGCCACAGGCCGGCCGCCAAGCCGGCGATGGCGAGCACGCTCGTGAGGGCATCGGCCAGCACGTGTGCGTACGCAGCGCGCAGGTTGTGATCGGCGGGGTGATCGTGATCGTGCAGGGGCTCTGCGTGTTCGTGATGATGCGTGTGCGCCCCGTGCTCTTCGTGCTCTTCGTGCGGGTGGCCGAGCAGCTTGGCGCTGACGACGTTCACGACGAGGCCGATCACGGCGACGGGGAGCGCGTCGCGAAAGGCGATCGCCTCGGGGTTGCGGAGGCGCGCGAACGCTTCGATGGCCATCCAGACGGCCACGAGCGCCAGCGCGACGGCGTTCGTGTAGCCCGCAAGCGCGTAGACCTTGCCGGTGCCAAAAACGAAGAGCCGGTGGGTCGCGCGCGCGCGCGCCAGCCAATACGCACCGGCCGAGAGCCCAAGCGCGCCGGCGTGGGAGGCCATGTGCCAGCCATCGGCCACCAGCGCGAGGGAACCTGACCAGTATCCCACCAGCAGCTCGGCCACCATGGTGACCAGGGTTAGTCCCACCACCCACAGCACGCGCCGCTCGGCGGGACGCACCTCGACCTCAGCTTCGTGCAGCCGGCAGTCCCAAGGTTTGGCGACGGGCACCGACACGGCTCCCTCTCTCCGCTATCCGGAACCGGGCAGGGTCAAGATCTCTACGCCCGACTCGGTCACCAAAACGGTGTGCTCGAATTGGGCCGAGCGGCGGCCGTCTGCCGTCACCACCGTCCAGCCGTCCGCCCACAGACGATCGCGCCACGTGCCCTCGTTGATCATGGGCTCGATGGTGAAAGTCATACCCGGCACGAACTGAGTCGTGGCGCGTGGGTCGAAGTAGTGCGGGATCTGCAGGCGGCTATGGAAAACCTCTCCGATGCCATGACCACAGTAAGTCCTCACCACGGACAAATCGTGCGCCTTGGCGTGCGCTTCGATGGCCCGTCCGATGTCTCGCACCATGCCCCCGGGCTTGACGGCGGCGATGCCGAGCTCGCACGCCTTGCGTGTGACCTCGACCAGCCGCTGTGAGGCAGGGTCGACGGCACCCACGAAGTACGTGGCGTTGGTGTCACCGTGCATGCCGTCCACATAGACCGTGACGTCGAGGTCGATGATGTCTCCCTCTTCGAGAGGGCGGTCGTCGGGGATGCCGTGGCAGATCACCTCGTTGACCGAGGTGCACAGTGACTTTGGGAAGCCGCGGTAGTTGAGCGGGCTAGGGTACGCGCCCCGGCGCAGGCACTCCTCGTGGCAGATCGCATCGAGTTCGTCCGTGGTCACCCCCGGTCGAATCCATGCGGCTGTTTTCTCGAGAACTTCGGCCGCGATTCGGCAGGCCTTGCGCATGCGCGCCACGCGGCCGGCGTCCTTGACCTCGGGCAGGCTGATGGGGCCAGGGCGCCCCGTGTCCGCGTAATCGGGACGCGGGATCTCGGCGGGCACAGGGCGTTTCGGGCCGACCACGCCGGGCTCGAGCAGCTTGGCTCGCCGCGTGGGGCTACCTGTGCGCGCGGCCTCGGCGTCCACGTCACGGTGACAGCGCTTGTACTTTTTCCCACTGCCGCACCAGCAGGGCTCGTTCGGTCCCACCTTGGCGCGGGGGGCTGTTCCCAGATCTCGCAAGACGCCCTGATCGTAGTGCATGGGGGGCCGCCTCGCTACTTCGACGCTCCGGGGTTCTGGGGGCACGGAGGCGCGCAACGGCAAGGACGGGCGCCGCCAGCGAGAGGGCCCTCAGGGCCATTTTTTCTTGACTGCGGGGGCGGACCAGCCCGCTCGCGTTCCCTATACTGCGGCCGCCATGTCTGCGCCCTCAGGCTCGAAGACCTCGAAAACCGCCAAACTTCTGCGCACCCGTAACATCGGGATCGTGGCCCACATCGACGCGGGCAAGACCACGGTCAGTGAGCGCTTCCTCTTCCTGTCGGGCCGCATCCACAAAATTGGCGAGGTTCACGACGGCGAGGCGCAGATGGACTGGATGCCTCAGGAGCGGGAGCGGGGCATCACGATCACGGCGGCTGCCACCACGGTCGAATGGAAGGGGCACGATCTGCACCTCATCGATACACCGGGCCACGTGGA
Source organism: Myxococcales bacterium (assembly GCA_022184915.1). Lineage (NCBI taxonomy): Bacteria > Pseudomonadati > Myxococcota > Myxococcia > Myxococcales > Myxococcales bacterium. Next base: position 810,537 of record JAGTJU010000003.1, read on the forward strand.
CTTCACCATCGAGGTCGAACGTTCCTTGCGCGTGCTCGACGGAGCCGTCGTGGTGTTTTGCGGCGTCTCGGGGGTGGAGCCGCAGAGCGAGACCGTGTGGCGCCAGGCCAACCGTTTCCACGTGCCCCGGATCGCCTTCGTCAACAAGATGGACCGTGCCGGCGCCGACTTCGCCCGCGTGGTGGACGATGTCCGGACCCGCCTTGGGGCCAACGTGGCTCCCGTGCAGCTGCCGATCGGCGCCGAAGACCGCTTCGTGGGCGTCGTGGACCTGGTCCGCGAAAAGGCGCTGTACTTCAGCGGCACTGAGACCGAGCCCCCCCGGGAGGACGTGATCCCGGCCGACATGGCCGAGGACGTCGCCAAGGCGCGCGAGGCGCTCATCGAGGCCGTCGCCGATCTCGACGACGCCCTGGCCACCGCCTATCTCGAAGGCCAGGCCATCTCCGAGGAGACCCTGAAGGCGGCGCTGCGCAAGGGCACCGTGGGGTGCAAGCTCGTTCCCGTGCTCGCCGGGGCTGCGCTGCGAAACAAGGGCGTGCAGCCCCTGCTCGACGCGGTCGTGGACTATCTGCCCTCTCCCCTCGAGGTGCCCCCCATCGAGGGCGTGGTGCCTGGCACGAACGAACCGGCTTCGCGTGAACCCACCGACAGCGCGCCGTTTTGCGCTTTGGCTTTCAAGGTGCAGATGGACGAGGGCCGCAAGGGCGTTTATCTGCGCATCTACTCCGGCACCGCGAAGCCCGGCGACGAAGTGCTCAACGTGCGGCTTGGGCAAAAAGAAAAGATCGCGCGGCTCTTCAGCGTGCACGCCAACCGCAGGGAGCGTCTCGACAAAGCCGGCACGGGCGAGATCGTGCTGGCCATGGGGCTGCGCCACGCGGGCACGGGCGACACGATCTGCGCCCCGAATGCCCCCATCCTGCTCGATCAGATCGTGGCGCAGGAGCCTGTGATCACGCGGGCCATCGAACCCAAGACCACGGCTGAGAAAGAGAAGATGGACTTCGCGCTGCAGAAGATCGCCGATGAAGATCCCACCTTCCGCTACCAGGAAGACGCTGACACGGGTCAGAGCATCATTCGGGGCATGGGTGAGCTGCACCTCGACATCATCGTCGACCGGCTCAAGCGTGAGTACAACGTGGAGGCCACGGTGGGCCGGCCCCAGGTGGTTTATCGAGAGACTGTCTCTGGACCTGCCGACGTGGAGGCGGTCTTCGAGCGCGATCTCGAGAACGAGAAGCTCTTCGGGCACGCCAAGGTACACATCGAGCCGCGGCCGCGCGGGGCGGGCAACGAAATCCGGCTGGCCATCGCGCCCCCGAACGTGCCGCCCGGAACCAAGGTCATCGAGCCCCCTCAATCCATCCTCGACGCGGCCCTGGATGGCGCGCGCGAGTCGATGGGCTCCGGGCTCGAGGGGTACCCCCTCGAAGACGTGGCACTGGTCATCACGGGCCTCGAATACCGGCCCGAGGCGTCCACCCCGAACGGGCAAAAGGCCGCCATGGGGGAAGCGGTTCGCAAGGCACTGCGCACGGCGGGCACCTCACTGCTCGAGCCAATCATGCGCGTGGAGATCTCAGCCCCCGAATCGAATGTGGGCGACGTGCTGGGCGATCTGAACGCCCGCCGCGCACAGATAGAGGACGTGGGCTTCCGTGCAGATCAGCGCATGATCGTGGCTCTGGTCCCGCTGCGTCGCATGTTTGGTTACGCCACCGACGTGCGCTCTGCGACCCAGGGGCGGGCGACCTACAGCATGCTCTTCGAGAAGTACGATACCTGGGGCTGAGGGGGCTGCGTTCGCTTCGTGCGGACGGGCCTTTCGAGAAGGCAGGGGAGCGATGGGGGCGCAAGCCCCGGTGGTCACGCGCGCTTGGCTGCGGCGGCTCCGGCTGATCCACCCAGCCGAGGGGCGAGGGCCTCGAATTGCGCCAGACGCGCCTCGAGCCTCTGGGTGTGCGCCACGAGGCGGGACAGCGTCGACTCCAGTTCGATGACGCGCGTCGCCAGGTTCTCCCCAGGGGCGGTCTCCGCCGCGGACGAAGTTTCCCAGCTATAGCGGGTCGGGTCGAAGTTCAAGCTGCGTTTCCAGCGGAACAAGAGGCTGACCGCGATGCCGTAGCGACGCCCGAGCTCGGACAGTGATTCGTTGTTGCGGCAGGCCTCGGCCAAAATGGCCTCTTTTTCCTGCGTGGTGAACCTGCGTCGCCGCCCAGCCTGCAGGTCGGGCACGACCAGATTGGAATGCTTCATCATCGAACCCTCCCTCGACAAATCTCTAAGGTACCCAGGTAGGCCCTTGCGCCCAGGGGAATGAGCACCCTGGTTTAGGTACAATTAACAGGTGTCAACACGAGCTTGGCTCTGGCCTTGAGTCCAACTCTGCTCGCGTTCCTCGAAGGTCCAGAGGCGTCGCCCGAGCGCCCAAGCTCGCTTGCCATGGGTACAGGCACATGCGCCTGGTTTTCCCCACCCCCAGCGGCTAGCCTCCGGGCGTTTCCGATCCGTGTCCTCCTCGTCGTCACCTCCCTATCGCCGCGGCGTGCCCCTCGTGCTCGCCTGTCGTTTCGTGGGGCTCGGCGTGCTTGCGGTGTCCTTCAGCGTGAGCTGTTCGCTCAAGGTCGATAGAGACAAGCTGGCGGCGCTGGGGGCGCTGTGCGACGGAGGCGTCTGCGGCGACGCTGCCGTCCCGAGCGCGGGTTGTCGTTCCGGATGCTGGGATGACGTGGCGTTGGCCTGCCTCCCTGGAACCAGCAACGTGGCGTGTGGGCGGGAGGGTGCGGCGTGTACCGCCTGTGAGGCTCCCACGGGGCTGTGCGCGGAGGGCCTCTGCGTAGCGCAAAATGCCATTTTGGCGCTGAGCGCTTCGGCGGGCCACACCTGCATGGCCGACAGCGCCTTCAATCTGTGGTGCTGGGGCCAAAACGACCGCGGGCAATTGGGATTGGAGCTTGGCTCCCCCGGCACGGACAGGCCCCAGATCAGCGCCACGGGCAGCTGGAAAGACGTGAGCGCGGGGGGGGACGCCCAGGCACACACCTGCGCGATTCACTTTCAGGGGTCCTTGTGGTGCTGGGGCGACAACAGCCGCGGTCAGGCGGGCGCGAATCCGTCCGAGGTGCCCTTCTCGAGCCGCGTGCGCTTGTTGGATCCGGGGGGATGGGCGCGGGTGTCGGTGGGGCCTCTGGCTTCCTGTGCCGTGCGCGACCAAGGCACGTTGTGGTGCTGGGGGGCAGGCGACGACGGTCGCCTCGGCTTCGAGGGAGGCAGCGACAGACCCGGCGTCGTGGGCACGGAGGCCGATTGGCGCGACGTGAGCGTGGGCGACGGGTTTTCGTGCGCGCTCAAAGACGACAACTCGCTTTATTGCTGGGGACGAAACGACCGCGGTCAGGTGGGTCGGTCCGACGTGGGCGCAGTTACCAGCCGCCCCGCCTTCGTGACGGCGAATGTCCTCAGCGTCGCCGCGGGCGGTTCACATGCGTGCGGCGTACGGACCGGCAACAGCGTGTGGTGCTGGGGCGACAATGCCCAGGGCCAGAGCGCCGAGACACGTGAGTTACCCTTTGTCCCCTCGCCCCGCCGCCTGGCCTTTGGTATCGCCCCCGAGCCGCAATGGCGCCAGGTCGCCGCGGGAGTTGGGCACAGCTGCGCCGTGTCCGCGGACGGCCAGCTGTGGTGCTGGGGCCGCAACGACGAAGGCCAGATTGGCATTGGAGCCGCAAGCACTCTGCCGTCACCCCCCGTGCGCATCGCACGCGAACGCGGGTGGCGGCGCGTGGCCGTCGGCGCGCGGCACACCTGCGCCGAAGCGGCCGACGGCACGCTGTGGTGCTGGGGCGACGGCCGCCTGGGACAAACGGGGGTGGCGCCTCCGCTCACCCCGATACCCGTGCGTGTCACCTTCTGAGGGGTCTGGAAAACCCGACCGATGGTCGGGTAGACCCATCCAGGGGTTTGCGGGGAAAGGCCACTGGCTTCAAAGATTGCAAGCCCTTCTCCTGTATCCTGGTTAAAGATCGCGCGGGCACGCCCGTTGCTGTAGCCCTTTTCTGTCTTCCCCGTCACCCCATCGTCACCGTGCCCCGCCCTTCCTCCTGCCCGCGCCCGCCCTGTTCCTTCCTCCCCTTCTTGGGGACGATGGTGGTAGGGCTACCAGGGCTCCTGGCTTGTGGCGACGACGGGGCCGACGCACGTTGCGGCGCGGGTCTTGCCAGCGCGGTCCCTGTCGGAGAAGACGCCGATGCCGGTCGGCCCCCGCTCCAAGTGCTGGCGCAGGATCCCACCTTCGGAGCCTGTGGCGTGCGAGTGTCAGACCACATCGGGCACCAAAACCCCATCGCGGTCCACCATGGCTCACGCCACCAGGCCTTCAACGCCGACGGCTCGCTGGTCATGCTTCGCAGTGGGCAGCTCCTGCGCCTCCGAGACAGCGTCATCGTGTCCACGCTGCCCGCCGCGGACTCTGCGTGGCTGTGGTCGCCGGACGAGCCGGACGAGGCCTTCGCCCTGCGGGGTGCCCAGCTGGTGGTTCATGACGCCCGCCAAAACGCCACGCGGGTGGTGCTCTCCCTGCCGGCGCCCTATCAGGGCTGGGTGCCCGAGACCGCCACCTTCGGTGTGGATCGCACGACCCACGAGACGCTGCTCGTGGCGGTGCGTGACGACGGAGGCAAGGTCCTGTTGCGCGTCGATACGGCGCGGGGAGCTCTGGTTCCCGTGTTGGACGTGCCTCGGGACGAGCTGCAGGCCATCCCGGCGCCTCGCTGGGTCTCGCTGCTGCCCGGCGCACAGGGGTCCCTGGTGGCATGGCCGCGAGAAGGTGAGGGCGCCCGCTTCGCGGGCGTGGAACTTTTCGATCGTGAGGGGCGGTTTCTGCGCCAGGTGACAAAGGACCGTCCCGCGGGCGACGTGGCCGAAGACGGTGCGGGGAGCTTGTGGTTCGTCTACGCCCTGGCGCCTCATCAAGGGCCCGTGACGCACCATCACCTCGTGAAGACGCGTTTGGGAAGTGTCCGGGGGGTGGTTGGCAACGGTGAAACCTTGCCCTTGCTGACGCTGGACCTCGAGCGGCAGGTAGAGGTGTCGTGTTTGGCTCACGGGCAGGACTTTTGTGTCTTCAGCACCAGCGCCGACGAGGGGGCCTCGGCCGCGCCCCTCGCGGGCGAGCTGATCAAAGTCGACCTGGGCAGTACACCCGATGCCCCTCTGTTCGCGCGCCTGGCGCAACACCGCAGCCGCCCCGCCGCGGTGTTCGCGCAGCCCTCGAGTGCCTGCCCTCTGTCCCCCACGACGGTGTTGCCGCACCCCAGCTTGGATCGCAGCGGGACTCGGCTGCTGTTCGGGAGCAACTGGGGGAACAATTGTTTCGCCGAGCTGTATATGCTCCAGCTGCCCTGACATCTAAACCCGGCATGTCCATGCAACCCACGCTGCCCCTGGCCCGGACCGGCCTTCCGATTCGTCGCCTGAGCTTGCAACGGCTGGACGATCCCCGCGCGCCGGTGTTCGTGGGGGCGCTCGACCGCGTCACCTTGGGCAGTGCCGAGGGCAACGATTTGCGCCTCGAGGATCCCACGGTGTCTCGGTTCCATGCCGTGCTCCATCGGCGGGGCGACCGCATCGTGGTGCGGGACTTGGGCTCTACGAACGGAACGGTGATCGGTCCGGTGCGGCTACAGGACGGCGAGGGAGAGATCGCGAGCGAGACGACCATCAGGCTCGGCAACGTGGCGCTCATCGTTCGTGATGGCGACGTGGTCATGGTGGAGCACGGCCCTGGCGAGCTCGGGGGGCTGGTGGGACGTTCACCGGCGATGCGCCAGCTGCTCGCGCAGGTGCAAAAGACGTCGCGTAGCGACGTGCCCGTGCTGGTGCTGGGCGAGTCTGGAACGGGCAAGGAGTTGGTGGGCCGGGCCCTGCACGAAGGCAGCCCGCGCGCGTCCGCGCCCTTCGTCACGGTGGACTGCGGCGCGCTTTCGTCCACGCTGTTTTCGAGCGAGCTCTTCGGGCACGAAAAAGGGGCGTTCACGGGCGCCCATCGTCAGCACCCCGGGGCCTTCGAGCGGGCATCGGGCGGCACCCTGTTTCTCGACGAGGTGGGTGAGCTCTCGCCGGAGCAGCAGTCTGCGCTGCTGGGTGCGCTCGAGCGCAAGACGATCCGGCGGCTGGGCGGTACGCGGGACTTGCCCGTGAACGTACGTCTGATCTCGGCGACCTCACGTGACCTCCTCAAAGAGGTGAACCAAGGACGTTTTCGCCTGGATTTGTTTTACCGCCTGGCGGTGGTTCGGCTCGATATGCCGCCTTTGCGGGAGCACCCGGAAGACATCCCGCTTTTGATTCAGCACTTCTTGCAAGACGAGGGCGCCATGGCACGCATGGAAAGCCTTTTCGATCGCGACGCGCTGACGCGGCTCAAGAACCATGCCTGGCCTGGCAATGCGCGCGAGCTGCGCAACTACGTCCTGGGGGCGTTGGCTCTGGGCCAGGTGCCCGAGTTCGTGGGCGCAGGTCCCGGCGCCCTCGCCGGGCCCCCCGCTGACACGGTGTCCTTTGTGGAGGACGGTCACGTGGTGCCCTACAAGGACGCCCGTAGACAAATCGTGGACACCTTCGAGCGTCGCTACCTCAGGGATCTGCTCGAGGCGACGCGTGGCAACATTCGTGAGAGCGCGCGCCAGGCCCAAATGAACCGCTCGTACCTCATCGAGCTCTTGAGCAAACACGGGCTGCCCGAGTGAAGCTGACGGGTTCGCCGCCCTCCTCGCGTGCCCTGGCCCCCGCGTGACAGCGCAGGGCGAGTCGCTCACGAGAACGCAAGTTCCATCAAGCACCGGCGTGGAATGCGCGTTAGTTTCGGAGGCTCGGAGCTCACGGTGAACCCTGCCTCTCACGCGTATCGAAAGCGGTTTCAGCGCGTGCTGGACCATATCGATGCCCACCTCGACGAGGGGTTGACCTTGGACGGCCTGAGCGCCGTGGCGGCCTTCTCGAAGTTTCATTTCCACCGACAATTCTCCGAGTATCTGGGAGTGCCGGTGCATCAGTACGTTCAGCTCGTGCGCATGCGCCGCGCAGCGTACCAGCTCACCTTTCACGATGGCGTACGCATCGTGGAGCTCGCTCTGGCTTGTGGATACGAAAGCCACGAGGCGTTCTCTCGTGCGTTTCGGGCCGCTACAGGCGCGAGCCCTTCTGCGTTTCGAGAGCGTCCCGACTGGCGCCGACTCGACGAAACCTACGAGGCCATCAATGCCATCGAGCGAGGACACATGGATCAACGACACATCGAAACGATAGAGTTCCCCACCACGCGCATCGCCGCGATCGAGCACCGGGGAGACCCGCGCTCGATCTTCGCCACCGTGCGGAAGTTCGTGGACTGGCGAAAGCGCAACGGGCTTTCACCGTCCCGTAGTGCGACGTACAACGTATTTTACGACGACCCTCGCACCACACCTCCGGACGCGTTTCGCATGGACATTGCCGCCGCTATCGAGGGCGCTGTCGAACCGAACGAGCACGGTGTCGTGGAAAAGACGATCCCGGCAGGCCGATGTGCGGTGCTGCGCTACGTGGGCGGCGAAGACGGTTTGAGCCGAGCGATCCATCACCTGTACGCGAGCTGGCTTCCGGCGAGCGGAGAAGAGCTGCGCGATTTCCCGCTCTTCCTCCAACGCGTACGGTTCTTTCCCGAAGTGCCGGACCACGAAGCGGTGACCGATATTTTTTTGCCGCTGCGCTAACCAACCCTTCTGCGTTCAGGCGCCCAAAAGCCCGTGCGTTTCTTCCTGACACCCTGACCGCGGCGCAAAACCCTCCGTGCTGCTTGGGCGCGGCAATGACCCGGAACGTCGGGTCCGATAGAGCAGCCATTTTCTTGAGCCCTGCAGGCTGCAGCTTTGCACTCACTTGCGATGGATGTGTTTGCCTTGCTCCCAAAGCCTTTTTCGCGCCGTATCAACGCCTTCACGGCGGTCGTCGGGGCGGGTGTGCTCGCCTGCCTCGTACCGGCCTGCCAGGGCGCGGCCGAAGACGACCAGGACACCGATGAGGAGGGCATGGGCGGCGACGGCGGGGAGCAGGCGGCTGGTGGTTCAAGCAACGGCCAAGGTGGTGTTGGGGGCAAAGCCGGAGCGGGAGGTTCCCCTGGCGGTGTTGCGGGACAGGGCGCGGGGGGGGCCCCTGGCGGTGTTGGCGGGCAGGGCGTGGGAGGTTCGGGAGCCGGTGGCAGTTCTTTGGGTGGTGGCAGTGGGGGTGCGCCTTCACCGGGGGCCGGCGGAACGGGCGGTACAAATGGCGTTCAGGGGGGCAAAGGCGGCTCCGCGGCCATGGGAGGCAGCGGTAGCGGTGGCATGCCGGGGGGCGCTGGGGGCATGCCGGGGAGCGGCGGCACAGGCGGCTCGATGCCCCCTTCGGGAAGCGTGGTCCGCCGGGGGCTCATCGCCCAGTACGATTTCCGCGAGACCTCGGGAGACACGGTGAGGGACACCTCGGGGGTGGGCGCGGCCTTCGACCTGAAGATGTTCCGCACGCAGTACATCGAGCGGCTCAACCACGGGGTGAAGTTCCTCAAGGCGCCGACGAGTGGGCAAAACGATGGTCCCGATCAGACCACGCCGATCATCCGATCCGGGGGGGCCGCAGACAAAATCAATAATCCCATCCGTGCCGCGAACGCCTTTTCACTGGAGGTGTGGCTCAAACCGACTGTGCTCAAGCAAAGCGGACCCGCCCGGGTGATATCGCTCGACTACACCAATTACGAGCTCACCAATCTCAACCTGATGCACGGCCCGCCGGGTTGTTCGGACGGGAGCGAAGGACAATATGTTCAGCTTCGCATCGGAGGAGCAGACAACGCCTGCCCTGCCCTGCCCACGCCTGCGCAGCCCAACCTCACGGGCCAAGTGCAACACTTGGTCCTCACCCAATCGGGCAAAGACTGGGTGCTCTACAGCAACGGCCAGGTCAGCGCGAAGGGCACCCACACACGTTCGCCCTCGCAGTGGAATACCCAGGCCGGGCTGGCATTTGGCAACCTCATGCACCTGCCCACGCCTGGCGCTGCGCACGCCAACTTCCGCTATTGGCTGGGCGAGTTGTACTACGTGGGTTGGTACGACGTGGCCCTCACCGAAGCGGAAGTGAAGACCAACGCATCGATCCCCTACGCGCAGCGCTGAGCCCGCTCTCGTCTGCGATTGCACGCTGCCGCGCGTGTTTGACGCGCGGTCTGCCGTGGCTCATGCTCCTGCCCATGCCTCTCGTGAAGATCGAACGGCGCCGGCGGGACGGGGCTTGCGCGAAGGCGGACTTGTTCGAGGCCGTGCACCAGGCCATTCGCGCCGCCTTCCACACGCCACCTCACGACCGTACCCAGCGCTTCGTGGAGTATCAGGCGGAAGACTTCGAGATTCCACCCGGCTGCAGTGAGGCTTTGACAATCATCGAGATCTCGGCTTTTGCGGGACGCAGCCTCGACGCCAAGCGGGCCCTCTACCGCGAGATCGTGAGCCGCACGTCGGCGCTGGGCATCCCTTCAGAAGACGTATTCATCGTGCTTCACGACGTGCCGCTCGAAAACTGGGGGCTCAAGGGCGGGCAGGCCGCCTGCGACGTGGACTTCGGGTTCAAGATCAAGGTGTAAGCGCGCCACGGATGGCCCGTGAGGCGGTGCATGGTTCCCAACATCGCTTGGCCCGCAAGGCGGTGGATGGTTCCCGTCGCGCCTTCGCCCGTGTAAAGTCACCGGCAGAACGAGGTGGGGTCTCGAAAGCAATCTCCCTTCGGCAGTATCTCGAAGGGCAGAAAACTCTGGGTGCGCGCCTCCCCCGGGCCCGAAGGAGACGTGATGATGTTCATTCCAGGTCGTTTGGTCGGACTCGTGGCGGGAGGCAGTCTTTGCGTGATGCTGGGCTGCGGCGGTGCTGCGACGGACGCAGATGATGACGCGCCGAGAGGCGGCTCCGGCGGGGGTGTCGAGGGCGCTGCGGGCAGCGGAGGCAGAGGGGGCAAGGGGGGAGGTCCAGGTGGGAACTCGCAGGGCGGCTCCAGTGGCAGCCCTGGGGGAGCGCAGGGGGGCCAGGCTGGCTCCGCGGCTCAGGGTGGCGTTGGGGGGCAAGTGTCCCCTGGAGGCGGCGGGAACGGAGGGGCAGCGGGGGGCGATGTCGGCGGCATGGCAGGGGGCGGCTCTGCTGGGTCTAACGGCAGCGGGGGTGCGTCGCAGCCTCCCCCAGTGACGGTCACGAAGGAAGAGCAGGCGCAGCTCGTGGCTCAGTTGGCCAAGAAGGTGTGCCGGCTGAACGCGCGCTACGACCGGGAGGGGAACGTAGTGTCCCTCAATCTGTCGAACCACCAGAAGTTCTGCGGGGAGGGCCAGGACGGTAACCGCCCGGTCGTGACGTGGGTGCCGGTCGGCTTCAAAGACACCGATGTCGACGACCTGTTGAAATTTCCGGAGTTGAGGCGTGTGCGCTTCGAGAAGATGCTGATGACCGACGCCGGGTATGCCGTAGTCGCGAAGAT